>CAYXYO010000180.1:0-9471 GCA_964469365.1 uncultured Desulfobacterales bacterium
GAATGCGGACATGACAGACTGCTGTTTAAAAGGTGCTGTCTGTATGACATCAATCCTGGCAAATGGCTGATGGACAAACTCCTTAAAAAAGAATAAGGGCATGGCAAAAAGCCGCTGCCATGACGAACACATCAGGAAAAAACAAACCAATGGCGGCCTTGCCACGGCATTGCCGCCATGAAACGGTTGTTACAACTGAAATCACTGACAGTGGCAATGTAATATATCAGACAGATTCAGGTATTTTCTCAGGCAACTGTGCGTATTCCACGGAAGGTTGCCACCCATTCCACGGCAAACTTTGCCGCCAGCAAGTTCATTTGCCGACACACACTTCCCGGGATGCGGACATTATTTCGAGCCTGTCTTGTGCAGGAAAGAGAAAAGACTTGCGTGTTCGGTTGGTAAACAATACATTGAACAGCAGAAGTGCCTTGCCACATTCTTTCCATAAAAGAAGGGACTTGCCACACGGAAGTTCATCCCCAGGTTTTACAGTGCCATAAAAAAACAACTTTAACAAAGGCAGCGACCGAAAATGAAAAACATATACCAAGATGACCCTGAGAAGATGCTGGAACTGGCCGGAGCCGTATGCAGGATGCCGGATGACCTGCCTGACGACAAGGCGGGACGCATTGTTTCGGAAATGAAAAATTTTGCTGAAGACCAGTTGCTTGAATTTCTCAGACGGGATACCCCTGATGATATTGCCTCCATGCTGATACATTTCAACTATGAACTGGAAAGATTCGGTGAAATCATGGCGTTTCCTGAATTCGCCGCCAGGAATGTGGTCGGAATAGGCGGCAGATTCAGCAGCGGCAAGTCCTCGTTTCTGAACGCCATTGCCGGAGAAAGACTGCTTCCTACCGGAACAACGCCCACCACATCAATACCCGCTTTCATCGGACATGGCGAGGAGACGGTGGCAGGTGTCAACATATTCAACGCACTTGTGGACCTGGACAGGGACGCAATCCATGTGCTGAAACACTGGCAGGGCGCTGGCGGCGGATTTGCTTTTGCCCATATACTGAAAAGGATATTCATCAGCACCCCGGCAATCAGATATGAGAACCTGGTCTTTCTTGACACTCCAGGCTATTCCAGCGGAGCGGGAAAGAGAGATGAGGAAACGGCAAGGGCGCAGCTTAACAGCTCCAGCCATATCATATGGCTGATTGATGCCGACAACGGAACGATAACCGACAACGACATAAACTTCATACAGGGTCTTGAGACATCAAAACCTCTGCTCATAGTAGTTACCAAGGCTGACAGGAAAAAACAGGATATTGATTCCATTATCATCCAGATCAGGGAAGAAAAAAGGCTTGCGGCCATGAATGTGGTGGATGTCCTGCCCTTTTCGGCCCGGAAGAAAAAACTCTTTCCGGTGGAACGGATAGAGGGATACCTTGAACAGTGGAACATGGAAAGGCCCGGGATGCTGTTCCATGAAAATTTTCGAAAATTCTTTGTGGGAATATCAGAATATTTCATATCAGGAATTGAAGAAGCAAGGATGAAGCTCAACAGGGTAAACAGGGCAATGGCTGCATCAGACAATGATGAAACAGTTGAAAATTTTGATGTAATGCGTGAGCTTGCCAGGCTCGAACTGGAGAGACTCAGAAAAAAACAGCAGGAACTTGACGGACTGGAATCCTGGTTCATGGAACGGTTAAACAAGGCATGCCTGATTGGCGGACTGCCCGACCCGCCGCCTCCCATCTCCATGGAACAGGAGAGCAGGACGAATTTTATTGACATAATACGGAGATGCCATGAAAACGCCGGATTTGCAAACAGGGATTACAGCACCCTGTTTCTGGAGCTTGTCAGGCTGAATGAACAATGGCGCAGCCCCGGCATTCAGGGCAACGCGGATGATGGCGCCCCGTTGCCCGGCGAATCTCTTGTCGCGGCAGTGAGGGCATATGAGGGCGAATGCGCCTTTGAAGGACATCTGATGGAAAACGCCGATTCCGATGACCGGGAACTATATGTGATAATGCTGGCAGGGCTTGCTGGACACCTCGGATATAAAAAGGGATGCGCGGAATTTTTTCATCTTGTCGTTACCGGACTTGACCTGAAAAACCCTGAACGATATCTTCGGCAGGCTGCCGGCATGAGTGTTGAAACCGTTTCTGATGCCATTTCCAGCATCAGGGAAGATAACGAACGGGTAATGATGTTTATGACCGACGCACTTGTGATGGCCTGCCTTGACGGAGAGTTCAGCAACGACACCGCGCTGCTGCTTGGCATGATATCCGACCTTGTAGGACAGGCAGAAGATGAATTCTCTATATTCCTGGAAGATGAATGGAAACGCCTTGTCATCTCCAATGTTAAGGCAATGCTTGAGAAAGGTCTCGATACCTGGGGCGAATGGTCATCCTATCCCCCTGTCGCAGCCCTGAAAAACAGCGCCATGGAAACAAAGCTGATATTCAGCATGGCAAATAAGCGCAATAAACAGTTGGAAGATGAGTTTGAGGCAGTGTCTGAAAAATTCAGAAGGACCTTTGGGTAACACCAGCCTGTTTTCAGGAGCTTTCAGTTATGTGTCCGGTCAGGCACAAATTACATGCGCTTCCGCGCTTTCTGCCCGACCTTTTTGCGGACCCCGGTTTTCCTGTTCTCTCTTTCCCCTGTCCTAAGCTCTGCTATGCGTATGTTAAGCCCGCCGTCCTCCAGTCTCGTCACCAGATCCTTCAGGTAGTTGTGGCAGCGGTCGTCCTCCGGCGTATCCAGCCGGATATCACTGCCTGATACTATGGTGAATGTTACAGCCCAGTCTCCAAGAGGCGTCTCGGCAGATATTATTATGTCTTCAGTCAGACCGCCTTCCTGCGTTCTGGAGATATTCTCAAAGTCCATATCCTCCAGGGCGTTAAGTATGTGTTCACTGTTGCCAAGCTTGATTTCAAATGTGTTGTTGTTTTCAACGGCCTTTTTATCTGCTTCCCCCATGCTCTTTCTGAATTTTTCAAGCAGGTTACGCATGTCATTAAATTTCGTGGCATGTTTAATGTCGGAGTAGAGACTCTCAAGCTGTTTCAAAATAGCGCTGTCATCAAGCCACTCCCTTATAAACCCCATGCCTTCTTCATAAAGCTGTTTTGCCTCTGCAAGCATGTCAAGGCGCATCTTCTCCTTTATCTCGGCGCCCTTTTTCATGTCCTTTAACAGTGCGTCATGCAGCCTGTCGAACTTCTCCCTGAAGGGATGATCAGCCGGAATGCGGTCAAGGACTTCGCCTGCCATTGCAAGCCCTGACGAACTCTCCTGAAACGGTTCCCTCATATCCCTGCCTGCTGATTCAAGTTCCGCTCTAAACTGTCTGACATCATCTTTCAGCTCCTGCCAGAGCCTTTTGCCCTCCATATCATCAAGAAAATCGCCTGCCTGCCTAACCGCCCGGTCAACGGCAGACTCCATTGTCTTCATCTGCAGGGCTATTTCGCGTTCAATCCTGGCGATCCTGGCTTCTGCCTCACGCCTCACCGCCTCTATTTCAGCCCGCCAGTTCCTTATCTCCGCACGTTTCGGTCCACTCATTTCTCGTCCTCCATGTCATAAATCTCATCTTCAAGTTCACTGGATGCCTCGTCAATGTTACATCCCCGCGTTACAAAAAGCTCTGCAAGTTCGTCTTTTCTGTGTGAAAGCTCAGGAAATTCGGTCTCTATCAACATCTTGAACACATCCCTGTCCGGAAGCCCGATTTCCAGAGACTTTCTGAATCTTCTCCTTACCGCTTTGTCTGTTTGTTCCAAATAGTTGGTTGTTGCTGTAAGTATAAGACAATCATGCCTGAACTCATCGAGGTCGCTGATAAAACCGCTTCTGAAAACCGATGAGCCGGGGGCGGCAATGGATTCAAATTCATCAATGTTCACAATTACCTTTCTGGTATTGAGGATTGGCCTTATGACCTCCAGTATGTCACGCAGGCCATATTGACCTTTTGCCATGTCAGGGACGGAAAGCGATATATAGAAGGCATCCAGATACGCTGCCGCCGCCCTGGTGAAGGAAGTCTTGCCAGTGCCTGACGGACCGTACAGGATAAAATTATCTCCTCTTTTGAGCCATCCCCTGATCCGTTTCTTTTCCCTGTCATACCCATATACACTATCAAAACCGCTCGATCCGGCATCAGGTATCTCGATTTGAATGCCGAGTTTCCTCAACTCCCCTGTTACAATGCCCAGGGCATGTTCCGCAATGGCCTGTTTTACATCCACGCCATCCCTGACACTGTCCCCTATATTTTTTATGTCACGCCCGGAAAGCCCCTCCATCATCCCGGCGCTGCTCACATATTCCCCGCCAAGGTATTTTCTGACAAGGGCCTTGCGGCACTCAAGGTCGGGCAGCGGTATCTCAAGCGGCTCAAGACGGCTCCTGACAGCACTGTCTATGCGGTCAAGATGATTCGTGGCAAGCACAACGAACACAGGGTCGGTATCCTTCAACCCCTCTATCCTGCCAAGAAACCCCGTAACTATCTCATTCTGATACACATCAGCGTGTTCGCCCGTCCGTTCCCCAAAGATGGCGTCAGCCTCGTCAATAAAGAGTATGGAAGGGGCATTGCGCCCGAGTTCCTCGAATATCTCTGCTGTCATCTGGCCTGAAGTGCCAAGATAACTGCCCTTGAAGTGTGACGGCAGGGTCTTTTTGTAAAAAATGCCGCTTTCATTGGCAAGGGCCAGGGCAATGGATGTCTTGCCCGTGCCTGGCGGCCCGTGGAAGATGAATCCTTTTTTATCGCCGCTGCCCTTGATGAACTTTCTGAAACTGTTCTCTATTTTTCTTTTCTTGTCTGCCGGAAGTATCACATCATCCATTGTCCACATATCTTCAGCCAGGGTCAATCTCTCCTTTCCGCCGGACATTTCTCCTATCCTGTTTTTTATGCTTGAAAGGGTGGGAACCGGTCTCTCTTCCAGCATGACATTTGCGCTCCTCAACGGATAGAGCAGCAGGCTGCCGTTCCTTGCCGCCTCTGTCGCCATCATTGCCGCAGTTTCCGCCATGCCCGGCCAGGAAACCCTTATGACACTCTCCTGATAATCATCCTTGTCTTTTATACCGTATCCTTCCAGCGCCCCCAACTGGTTACTTGGAACTATAAAAAAGGAATACTGTTTCATGTGCCGCCATGTTTCAAGAGAAAGGCGTATTATATCGTGCTTTGGCTCTGCTGCCTCAAACGCATTGGCTATATGCTGAAAATCCGTAAATATAACGCCTGCCTTCAGGTCGCGCAGCTCTCTAAAACGCCTTGTTATCTTTCCAAGGGCATTTTTGAGTTTTGTGTCATCAGACAACCTTTCAAGCACATCAGGTCCTGATTCCGGCCTTGCGGCTGCACTTTTGCCCGCAAGATCGTCCCGCACTACCTTACTTCCGGCCTTGCTGTCTTTTGTCCCCTCAATTATCTTCATTACCGGAACGCCGCCCTCAAGCCTTATCAGAAAGATGGAACTGACCCCCTTTTCCTTCAAAAACTCTACAACAGTGTCAGTAATGCCCAGAAACCCCTTTTTTTCAGAATAGAAAAAGACATCATTCATATAGATATCATTTCCGTAAAGTATGGAATAGTATATGCCGCTTCTGATATTTTTGTCTATCCTGCCAAGAAACCTGTGGTGTCTGAATCTGTCTTTCAATTTTTCTGATTTCATGCCTGTCTGTTCCCGTAACTCACAAATGGTATTGCCCTGAGATGGGTCATGCCGCATTGTGGTAAAATACCTCCGGCGGCAGGTGTTGCCCGCCGGTCTCCTCTATGAACCGGCTTTTTTCTCAAGCTGTCCGATTTCATAACTGTTTATCCTCATCCAGCCTTCGGCGCCCCGCCCCTTCAGGACGATGTGAACAATCCTGTCCTCGTCCTCCTCTATGTCAAATGATATCTCTTCTGTCTGCATCTCCCCGAGTTTTTCAAGGTCGTCTCCATGGGCGCGGGCGGTCCAGAGCCTTTTATGCAGCACGGTTTTGTGATTCAGGGGCATATTCCTCTTTTTTATCTCTCCAAGTGGATATTTCATTATAAAAAATTCTATTGAAGGATAGCTGCTGTAAGCGAGCTTCAGTCTCCCCGCAAGCCTGTCAAGTTTCTTTTTTGCCGGAAGGGGCATGTTCTTCGGAAATACCTCTATCAGTATCTTTTCACCCTGCTGCATGGTCTCATGGGGCAGGTCTTCCAGGCCGAGAACAAAACCGCTTCTGAAGGCTATACATACCGGATGCTTTGTGCATTCCCTGATCCTTCGGAAACCGGCCGCTGCCTGGGCAGCGCCAAGCACAATGCTGTCGTCACTCTCTTTCATCAGCGTTTGGGGACGCAATACGCTGACTTCAGGAAACACCTTTTCAATAGCCTCGATTATCAGAAACAGGTTGCCGCTGCCACCGGCGGGTATGATGCCTTCAAGGGATATGCGCGCGCCGGTGAGCCTTTCACGCACATCCTCCAGTATGTCTGTTATGCCAGAGACAAATTCACCGCACGCCTCCCTTATAAACCGGCGGCCCAGCTCCTTATCCCCGATTTCATAAAACTCCGCCCCCCGGTTTATCTCTATCTTCGCAACTTCCACCTCTGAGAGAAACCGCCTGTCTTCAGGATTTTCATATCTTACCTCCCTGTCAAGGATATGTGACGCGATCATCTCGTCAATATGCGAACCTGCCTGCTCCCGGCAGGCATCCATCTCTTCCCTGACCTCAATGCTGCCATCGTCAGCCCTGACAATGCTTATGTCGAGCGTGCCGGCTCCCGCGTCAACAACAAGGAAATGACCTCCTGTCCTGTTATGCAGACCAAGCATCCATACACCTGCCGCATAAGGTTCCCTGCATGAAAAACGGGATGTTACATCAAAACCTGACCTGACAATAATATCCCTGAATTTTCCAATCTCCACCGCTGTCCAGCCATTGGGATGGGTAAACCGGAACGGGATATCTGAAAACCCGTCAATCATGAGCAGGTGTTCCTTAAGTGTTTGCAAAAAGGTTATGGCATGCCTCTCCGCCTCTTTCTGCCTGAACATATTGAGCTTGAAACGGAAATGGACATTTTTATCCCCCTTTTTCCATCTTTTTAACGCCTTGTTCCCTATTTCAGCCCTGTCACCCCTCATATAAAGAAAAGAGGCAATGGAACCATCCGGTCTGGCTATGTCCCTGAGCCTCAAGGTGGTGCTGACACCTTTCTGAAACAGGGCTATCTTGGTGTTATAGGTGCCGAAATCTATACCGACGCCATCTATCTTCCTGCTCATCAGAACTTCCTTATCCTTTCCCTGAATCTGTCCCAGAAACCGACAGGCGGTATGCCTACCATGCTCACGCCGTCCCTCTCCACCGAAAACTGCATTTTTCTCGTCCCCGGAAACCGTGCGCCTGAATATCTGTCTGAAATCATTATGACACGCTGATTGGACGAGCCCCTCAAAGGAGCGCCGTCATCAAGTTCTCTTCTGTATCTCCCGTCCACAATACAGTCCGCCAGGGCAATTTCAGCATCCCTTCCCTTTGCTGCAAGCTCGTCCAAAGTATAACCTGAATATATCCATATCCCGAACCCGTTATCTTTCAACATGCCGAGAAATTCACCCATGGCTCCGACTGGCTGTTCAAACGGTTCGCCGCCGCTTATGCTAACCTCCCTTGCGTCTCCTGACATATCCATTACCCTCTCAAAGAGGGTCACGCTATCCACAAGCTCATACGGAACCGCGGGCTGAAGCTCAGGCACCATACATCCCGGACATCCGATGGAACAGCCCTGGAACCATACTCCCACCCTGACCCCCGGGCCAAGCACGCCGTCATCAATGCGCCTTATCGCCCTTACATTCAGCATATCCCCCATTATCTATGACTCTCCTGCCCGGGCGCTGTTCATGGAGACAGCAAACCGTTCAAGCATTCCGCGCAGTTCACTGGCCATCTCTCCAAGTTTTGAGCCATATCCCTCAATATCAAGGTTTTCAAAAAGCCTCTTGTATTCTTCAGCGTTTTGCCTGAGCAGACTGATTTCATGCTCTATCTCTGTCAGTTGCCTTTCTCTCTCTTTCGCAAGGCCATCAATCTCCTTCTGTCTCTTTTTTTCAGAACGGATACGCTTTTCCATCTCCTCTGTCCTGTCACGGTCATTTTTTATCTGCCGCTCAATATCACTGATTTCAGATTCAAGTTTCCTCTTTCCGGCAGCCGCTTTTTTCTGTTCAGCCAGGAGCCGACTCTTCTCCTCCTCAAGCCCTGCGACCTCTTCTTTCAGTGCATTTGTCTTTTCAGTCTGCCCGGCAAGGTCTTGCTCAAGAGCATCTTTTTGCCTTTCAAGGCCAGCGATGACAGATTCACTGTTCCGAAGCTCTGCCTCGAGTCTCTTTATACTCTCTTTAAGGGCACGGATCTCTCCTGCCTCATCTTCAAGCCTTTTTCTTTCCTGCTCAAGCCCTTTCTTCTCTTTCCGCAGCCCTTCA
Source organism: uncultured Desulfobacterales bacterium (assembly GCA_964469365.1). Taxonomy (GTDB): domain Bacteria; phylum Desulfobacterota; class Dissulfuribacteria; order Dissulfuribacterales; family QOAL01; genus CAYXYO01. The sequence goes on from CAYXYO010000180.1 coordinate 8,523, forward strand.
ACTTCATTCCGTAGCGGCCCGACTATCTGCTTCAACTCTGACACTTCAGAGTCCAATTCGGATTTCTGACTTTCAAGATTTTCCTTCTCAGCCTTCAGGTCTTCACGCCGTTTACTGCCTTCTTTGATATCTCTCTGAACAGAGGCGTTATTCCGTTCAAGCCTTTTTATCTCTTTCTCAAGCCTTCTGAACTCTTTTTTTGAATTCGCAAGGTCATGTCCGAGACGGTCCCTTGTTTCAGGAGTTACCGATTTGTCGCGCATGAGCCTGTCAAGGTCTGCAATCTTCTTCTCAAGCCCTGCTATCTCCTTTTCAAGGGCCTGTTTCCCTGCGGTCATGGCATCAAGCTCATCACGGCGTTTACGGGCAAGCACCACATCTTCCTGACAGGCCAGCAGTCCGCTCCATACATTGATCAGCTCCTTATCCCTGCCTGCCGTCTCCCCCTTCCCCTCTGCGCATGCCCTGTCAACAATGGAGCGCAGTATGTCACGCGCCTTCTGCTCGAGCCTTGACGGGAGCCCCAACTCAAGCAGGCGCTCAATGCCTCCCGCACCTGCAATGCCCATCTCTCCAAGCATATCCATACACTTCTGTATGCCTGCGCCCTGCAAATTTATGGAGTTCTCTTCAAACCATTCAGATAAGATATCGGGTTTAACAGAGCAGAGAAAATGGTTCAGAAGCAGCATCTCCCCTGTTCCAAAATATTCAAGCCCGCCTGAAAGCAGTTGCTCAACAATATCCCGCTCATACTCGCTGAAATTTTCCATGCCGTCTCCTTCCTTCCTGCCTGCTGGTTAATTACGATCTATCAAACGCCACAAGCCTCGCTAAGATCTTCTGTGAGCTATCCTGCTCCATACTCTCTTTGTCCATTTCTTCGTCAATACAGTCGCAGACAGGGAACAGGGAAACATAAACATCTTCATTCATCCATGTAAGAGGC
>CAYXYO010000181.1:0-20424 GCA_964469365.1 uncultured Desulfobacterales bacterium
CCAGGCTGAACATCTGGATGAGGGAAATGCCGGTCCGACCCACGGATGGTGCGGGCTTGATCTTTCCAGACCGGAACCGGCAGGGCTGTGGCGGATAGGCGGGTTTGTGAACTATGTGACCGCAGACTATATGTTTGAGATTCCGGAACCATGGGCGGAGCGTTATGTCAATGGATACCGGCTTGCCACAGGCAGGTACAGGGACGGCGGACAGGGGGCCCAGGGACCGGCGCTTTTTGCCATCGCCCCCTGGCTTGCGGGTAATCCGCCTGCCAATGGCACAACCCTCGATGCGGCAACATTGCTGCTCTATGATAATGTCGAGGATGAAGCCCCACGCCACATACTGAACAACTACGCCCATACAGATGAATGGAATGGCGGGGCCTGGCTGACCGCAGGCGATATGGAGGCGGTTATATTTGCCGGCAACAAGGGGGTGGGCTACACATGGTATGGATGCGTGGATGGAGAGGAGTGCCCGCCTGACTGCGACTGCGGAGAGAGCCGCGGATGGTGGTCTGACCGCATTGAGGGGCAGATTATCTTTTACGACCCTGCTGATCTCGCGGATGTGGCGCAGGGCAGGGCAGTGTCATCGCGGCCCCAGCCGTACGCGGTGATGAATATTGATCCGGTGCTGTTTCATATTGATTCCACAAGGCAGAAACATCATGTAAGCGCCGTTGCCTTTGACCGTCCTCATGGTCTGCTTTACATATTTGAGCCCTTTGGAGACGGAGACAGGCCGATTGTCCATGTCTGGCGTTTGTCAGGTGGAGAGGGGGATGTGCCGCATATATCACCCTCACCGGCACAGATGGCCGTCCTGCTCTCAGGCGCTCCGGTTGACCCGCGCTCCACACGGGTGCTGGTAAAACCGGCTGCCATGCTCCTGAGGCCACGCCTTGCTATCCCGGAGGTTGACAGAGGAGTCGCGGTTACCCTTGTTTCATATATCTATCTTCCTGAATATGACGAAGGTTTTTTGATAAGCGGCAGGTCGCAGGTAACCCTGGGCGCCTGTGAGGATTTTGCGTCCCTGTTTCCTGATGCGGTTGACCTCTCGTCCCTGTCAGGTCGCAGGTTCCATATCTATTATGGTTATTACCTGCCTGACGGCGCAATCAGATACAATGCCTTTGAACTGGTTGTGGAATGAGACCTGGCTGCCCTTTCCAGGACCCTCTTCAGTTTTCAGACCCTGTAAAGGCGTCTATTGCCATAACCATTGTTCTGTAAAAAGGGTGCTCGGCATTGCCGGTTACGGCATCACGGAATTTTACAAACCATGGGCGGAACAGGGTTGAAATAAACTCTTGTTCCGTCTCTCTTTTCCCTTCACCGGCTAACATGGCAAGGAACTCAAGCTCAATGCTCAACTCGTCAGGCACTGCCTGTGGAGCAACAGGCTCGAATCCGTTTTGCCTGTAAAATTCAAGCACCCGTTCAGTTGAATTTCCGTAAAGGCTCCTGCCGCTTTCCATGTAAACAGAACCGTATGGCGGGGCAGGGCATGAAGAAGGCGTGTTTATGAAGAGCCTTGTATATTCAATCCGGACCTCTTCAAGGAAAGCATCAGGAGATTTCGCGGCGGCGCGTTCCCTTATCTCCTCTGCTTCGCCGGTCAGGCCGGCACTGGAGAGAAATGTGACGCATGTACTGATATATTCTTGTGTAAACCAGTTGGCCTCAGGATAGGTCATCGAGGTTGAAAAAAAGACGTAAACATCGTGGGTAGCGGCGTTTTCTGAAAGGGATTTGTTCATATTTGGTCAGGTGTGGGAAATGGGCGGGAAGGGTCTCTTCCCGCCTGTGTTGTGGGTGGTGGATGTTATGTGTTTTCTTCGGAATCTGATATGGTCATGCCTGCCATGCCCAGCATTCCGGCAATACCAGTGCCTGTGGCAAGGGATTTGCCGAGTTTCGCAAGAAATGCCCGTTTGCCAAGGAGTGACGCCTCTGGCATGGTCGTGGGAGTGCATGTGGATTTCAGGAGATGCATGTCCTTGCTGTTTCCGAAATAATAGACATTGGGGCCTATTTTCACAGCGTCTGATTCCAGCCTTTCAGCGCCTTTTTTGATATATTTCGAGACTTCGGACTTCGGGTCGTCAAGGCTGCCGAATATCCGCGCCCTTGAAAGGCATGTCTGGACACAGGCAGGTTCCAGTCCTGCCTCTGTTCTTTCAGCGCAAAAGGTGCATTTGTCGCTCCTGGGGTCGTCGGCCTCTTCGTCAAGGTAACGCGCTCCGTAGGGACACGCCTCGACGCAGGCCCCGCATCCTATGCATCTTTCCCTGTCTATGAGCACGATCCCTGTAAATGGATCCTTGTAGGTCGCGGCGACTTCCATGGTTATGGTCCTGCCTGTCGTCGGGTCCCTGAATTTCCTGTTTATGGTATCCGCGGGACATACCGGTACGCATGCCGGTGTGTCGCAGTGGTTGCAGAGACCTGGATAATATGTTTTTGAAAGACCTGAAGGCGTGTTTGCCGGACCAAGACGTTTGACCCAGTTCCTGCCATAAGCCGTGGGAACGCTCCATTCGGCCTTGCATGCCACCGCGCAGGCATGGCATCCAACACATCGGTTCAGATCAATTACCATCGCATATTGCATCAGTTATATTCCTCCAGTGAGTTTGGAAAGTGGTCAGGCCGGGATGTCAATGGCCTTGCCGTCCTTGACTATTCTTACAAAGTTCACGCGCATGCCGCAGCAGCCCGTTTCAGGTTCTATGACTGTCCTGCTGTTCATTGACTGGTCATCTATGCCCTTGCCATGACCGGATGTCATGGCCGGGTTGAATGAACCGTAACCGTGGGCGAGATAGATAACATCCTTGCGTATGCCAGGAGTCACCAGGGCCACGGATGTGGTTGCTGACCTTACCCCGTCCTGATTCTCAAGACCTATCCTGTCCCCTGTCTTTATGCCCATCTTCCTGGCCGATTCATCATTTATCCATATCGGATTTTCAGGCATTTCGTGGTTGAGCCATTCATTGTTCTGGGTACGGTTAAAGCTGTGGACAGGCGATCTGCCGTAGATCATCCTGGCAAATCCTTTGGGAGGTTCAGGCACCGGCGTGTACACAGGCACGGGTGAAAAGCCTTCTTCCTTCAGGCTTTCCGCGTAGAGCTCGATTTTGCCTGAATCAGTTGGAAAGGAGTGATGCTTCTGGCTCTTGCAGTAGCTGCATGAGCCCTTCTTTATGTATATCCCGTCAAGTTTTCTGATTTTTTCCAGGCTGAGACCGGCTTCCTCAAGACAGCGGTCAACATACTCTTCCTGTGTCCTGACAGGGATATACTTGCCGTACCCCATGCGTTCGGCAATGCCGTTAATGATCCAGACAGGGTCCTTTCGCTCGAACATGGGGTCAACAAGGGGCATCCTGGGCGCTATGAACTGGAGCGGCTCGCCGCCGCAGTCCCACTGGGTGCCCTTTTCTATGTGGTCGTAACGTTCAAGGTAACACGCCTCAGGCAGCAGTATGTCAGCCCACATGGTTATGTCAGTTGGAGACACATCTGTTACCATTACAAAATCCATGTTTTTAAGGGCCTTCATGGTCTCTGACTGGACCGGAAACGTCTTTATGGGATTTGAGCCCCATACCACCATGCCCTTTATGGGAAAGGGCTTGCCGGTAATCATGGTTTCACGAATCATGTCCGTGGGGGTTCCAGGAGGCTTGAGGGGATACTTCTCTTCAATTTCCGCAAGCTCGAACTCCTCTGGGTCGTAGTCATTTTCAAATTCCCGTTCCGGCCAGTGGACATGGCCTGTTGACATGCGTTCTATTTTCTGTATCCCGCCAGGCACCTCAAAGCCGCCAAGGAGGGCTGCAAGACACGCGTGGGCCCTGATGCGCTGGAAGTCATTGCCGTACCATGTCGCGTGGCGTCCAGGATGTATCGCCACATTCGGGGAGTTCCTGGCCAGTATTTCAGCCACCTGGACAATCTGGCTTTCAGGCACGTCGCAGATTTCAGCGGCCTTTCTGACGCTCATGTGGGCAATGCCCTTGCGGAATTTTTCAAAACCGTTGCACCAGTCCCTGACAAATTCCTTGTTGTATTTCCCTTTTTCAATGAGATAGTTCATTATTCCGAGGAGAAAGGCGGTGTCAGTAGCAGGTTTGATCCTGACCCAGATGTGGGCCTTTGCGGCGGCAGACGAGAACCTGGGGTCAACCACAATGACCTTCGCCCCTCTTTCAATGCCTGTAATGAAGTTCCTGACATGGGAAAGGTGTATGTTTTCGCCAATATGCGAGCCTATAAGGAGCATGGCCCTGGCGTTTGCCATGTCAACATCCTCGTTTGGCACAAAGCCGAGGGTGGTCAGCATTGCCATGGCCGTCTGCCCCCTGCATTGAAAAAACGCTGGTTCGCAACTGTTGGGAACTCCAAGGAACTCAAGAAATGCCTTGGGATAATGGGCGGACGCACCGTGATACCACAAGGCTATCCCCTGCGGGCCGTACTTTTTTTCTATGTTACGGAGTTTTGAGGCGCATTCATCAAGGGCCTCGTCCCAGGAGATTCTTTTCCAGCGTGGCTTCCCCCTTTCACCCACGTTTTTCATGGGGTATTTCAGCCTGTCCGGATCATAAACCAGTTTTATGCCGGCATTCCCCCTGGCGCACAGGGCGGTTCCGTTGTCAATGCTTTTGGGATTGCCTTCCAGCTTGACCAGTCTTCCGTCCCTTACCTTGCCGACAAGCTGGCATCTCCAAAAACACATCTCGCATACGCCGCCCGTGACGGTTCTTGTGTCCCTGAAACTGCCTGGAGCCGTATGGGGGGCGGCCTTTAGTTGCGGAGCGGCAGATGCCACTTTGGAAAGCGGCACGGATGCCGCGGCGAGAGACGCGGCCTGCAGAAATTTCCTGCGGGTCATTTTGAAATCGGTCATGTTCTGATGTTCCTCCTTTGGTCTGTTGGATAATGGGTGCCTTTTAACAAGAGGGGTTAACTTACAGACATAATTCACCTGGTTTACTGGTGGAGCCCCAGGTGTGCCAAGCGGATAACATAGAGATACTCATTGAATATCGGGTGTATCATGTGAAATACTGGTTATCGGCATGTAACTGTTGATAAAATTGACGTATTATATTCCCGGTAATCCATATTTTCAGTTATTTTAGCAGCAATATGCGGACATGGAAAGCAAAAAATATAAATAAAATTTTTGTTAAATATGTTACAGCTAATGGCGGTCAGAGAAGTGGGGCACAGGTTCGGTCACAGGGATGATGAAAGCAAAAAGCTCAACATATTCACCAGTTATGACCATTTTTCATCTGAAAACCCCTTCCTTTTCAAGTGTGGCATGCAACAGAGTTTTTTTCTGAACCTGTTGGTTACGCAATATTGTGATGTGGATTCAGATAATTCCGTGCAGAGGCCCGCCTCTTGCTGCCAGGGCGTCAACCCTTTTTACAGTTGCCGCGTCATCCACCAGTGGCGGGGCATGGTGAGGCTTTATGCGGGCGTCAATAATGAGCGGGCCTGTGCAGCCCCAGTGTTTATGCCTGTTAAAACTGCCTGAACCGTATATGTCGTGGGACGGATTGGAACGGGTGAAGGTAACCCACAGGAAGTTTTTCAGGCTTTCAGCGCAGAATGCCGGATCGTCTGCCACCACTATCAGCGGCGCCGCAGAGGCAAGTTTTTCAGGGATATGTTTCTCAAGCCCTTTCATCTCCCTGTTTTCCCCGGAGGCGGCGTCGGTTTCTCCACTAAAGGGCTTTCCGCCTATTATCATCACTCCGGGCATGACGAATCCGCCTCTTGAGAATCCCCGGGGCAGATCAAGGTCCATGCCTGCCGGAAGCTCTGTTGCCGGTTTCCTGCGTCTCTCCCCTGCAGCGGCAATGACAAGTTTTGAGCCCATGTTCAGTCCTGAACCGCTGTAGTCAAGGGTGTCAATGGTGGTGGCGGTCTGAAAATGGAGGTCCCTTTGCCAGTCAACCCGTTCAAGCATGTGAATGAAAAATGCCTCTATGTCATTTATGTCAAGGGCGGGGTTGTCTTCTCCTGCGGCAATCATCAGATACTTTGCCAATGAACACTGTCCGAAGCCAAGCAGGGCGTTGGCAATGGTCATAAGCTCCATGGGCCGCCTCCTTTCCCACGGGACATACCTTTCGCTTCCCACGGCAAGCAGGAGCGGATGCACCCCGGCAGCGTCGACCGCGTGCAGGGCCCTGAGGCCCGGCACCTCGGCAGGGGCCGCGGGCGCTGATATCTCGTGTATCAGTTTTCCAAAGGATGTGTCTTCCTGGGGCGGTCTGCCAACAGAGGTGAATGGCCAGATGGCGTTCCTGCGGCAGTATATTTTCTCGATATTCATAACAGGAAATTCATGCGTCAGACTGTAGTAGCCGAGATGGTCCCCAAAGGGGCCTTCAGGCATTGCGCGGGATGTGTCAACCGTGCCTGTTATGCAGAAGTCCGCGTCCGCAGAGATTATCATCCCGTCTTTTTTCACATACCGGAACATGCGTCCGCCAAGCATTCCGGCAAACAGCAGCTCGCTCATGCCCTCTGGCAGGGGCATTACCGCTGCCAGGGTGTGCGCTGGCGGCCCGCCTGTAAACACGCTCACCCTAAGGGGGACTCCCCGGTTGAGGGCCTCTGCGTGGTGTGCGCCAATGCCCCGGTGTATCTGGTAGTGGAGACCAGCTTCACGGTCGGGCCTGTAGCTGTTTCCCGATATCTGTATGCGGTACATGCCGAGATTTGAGGCAAGTATGCCGGATTTGCCAGGGGGCATGGAAAAGACCTGGGGAAGGGTTATGAACGCCCCTCCGTCATCAGGCCAGCTCTTTATCTGCGGAAGGTCTGAAAGGGCGCATTGTCCGGCCATTACCGGCGCCCTGCCTGTCTTGAGCGGCATGGCCTTCATGGCGGTAAGGGGCAGGGTGAGATGGCGCAGGGGATGTCTGAAAAGCAGCGACCTCTCCCCGCGTATCCTTATTATCCTCTTTATGTCTTCAAGCGTGTCACGGAATATGAATCTGCACCTCTCAATGGTGCCGAATATGTTTGAGGCTGCCCTGAACCTGCATCCCTTTACATTTTCATAGAGCAGGGCAGGGCCTGACGCCTCATAGACCCTGCGCTGTATCAGGGCCATCTCAAGGCAGGGGTCCACCTCCTGCCGTATGCGCACAAGCTGACCATGCCGTTCAAGGTCAAGAAGACACTCTTCAAGGCTGCTGTAACCCATTGTTCACCTCTTTTCCCGTCTCTCTGCCAGGCCTGAATTCCATGACAAGGAGTGTTATGTCGTCAGCAGGGGGAGTCCCCCTGGAAAAATCCGAGATTATGCTCTCCATGCAGCCAGGCACATCGTCCAGTGTGTTGGCCGAACATGATGATATGGCCTGCTTCAGCCGTTCGGTTCCGAACATCCCGCCTTCCGGTGAGACAAGCTCGAACAGTCCGTCACTATACAGAAACAGCCTGTCGCCATCTCTGAGCGCGCCTTTTCCTTCCTCCCTTTCAGGAGCGATATCGCCCAGGCCGATTATGGTTCCACCTTTTTTATGGGCGGTTATGCGGCCGTGGCCGTCTGTCTGGAGCATTGGCGGATGCCCTGCAGATGAGTAGATGAAACTCCCATTTTTAAAGTTGAGAATTATGTAAAGCATGGTCAGGTAATGTTCGAACCGCTCCACCGGAAACCTCATGTCTATCTCTTCAAGCACCTTTAACGGCCCTGTGAGTGCGTACCAGGGCGGAGATGATATTTTCTGCTTGACAATGCCGGCATTTATGTCCATTGCCTGATAGACCAGTGAGGCTATCATTGCCGCTGACACACCATGGCCGCTTATGTCGCAGATGTATATGCCGAGATGGTCTTCATCAAGACGCTGGACATTGAATATGTCCCCGCCAACATGTTCGCACGGAGAAAAATGGTAGGACAGGGAAATCCCGCCATATTCAGGCAGGGAAGAGGGCAGAAGCGCCTTCTGTATGTTGGCTGCCGCCTTGAGGTCCAGTTCTATCTGCCGCTGTTTTTCCCTGAGTTCCATGTTTTTCCTGCGTAACGAGGCGGTGAGGGAAGATATTGCTATCTGGTTCTTCACCCTTGCCACGACTTCCGGCCTCCTGAAGGGCTTTGTGACATAATCAGCCGCTCCAAGGGCAAAGCAGGAAAGCTTTGATGACAGGGCGGTTTCTGAAGAAACAACAAGCACCGGGATATCCTGTGTGGTTTCGTGGGACTTGAGCTTTCTGCACGCCTCATATCCGTCCATGACAGGCATCTCAAGGTCGAGAAGTATGAGGTCAGGGGAGTGTTCAATGGCGGCTTCCACCCCAAGGAGACCGTTTTCCGCGCACAGCACCCTGCATCCCTCTTTTTTCAGAATTACAGAAAGCAGCAGCGAGTTTGTACGGTTGTCGTCAACAACAAGCACAAGGGCGTCCTTCAGGGGGTTATCCATTACAGGGCGGTATTTTGTCATGATAAGGTTATTGGCATCTTCCCCGGTTCTGTACTCCACCTTGTTCATTACTGAATTTATGATATGCAGTCCAAAGCATCTTTCAGGCAGCTTTTCCGTTTCCATATTTTCAGAGCTGAAAGATGAGGGGCAGGGCAGGCTGACGCATGGGGTTCCCCTGTCGGCAACAGTGAAAACAACCCGGTCTTTTCTGATTTCCATTGTAAATTCAATCTGAAGGTCAGGGTTGTTGTCGCAGGCGTGTTCAATGGAGTTGTTTACCGCCTCTGTTATGGCGATTTCTATTTCAATTCCTGTGCTGCGGTCAAAACCTGCCATGCGGCACCACTCTTTCAGATGGGGGGTCAGATTTCTCACCTCCGCGTGGGAAGCCGGAAAGGCAAGGTGAAATTTTCGGGGTTCCATGGGGTCAGGTCAGGTTGCTCTTCAGGAATCTGAGTCCATCCTGGATGCTGTCATAAACGTGGAATATCCTGTCCATCCTTGTAAGTTGCAACAGGGTTATGACCGTGGGGTTCGCTCCGCACAGAACTATTTCGCCAGGTTCAGATTGCAGTTCAGGGAGTTCATTGCCGGAAGAAGGGCGTCTGCCTGTCTTGACCATCTTCAGACAGGCGACAAGGGCCCCAAGGCCTGTGCTGTCAATGGCTTCCACCTTGCTCAGGTCAAATATTACCATCTGCCTTCCGTTTTGCAGGAGTGTTGTCATCTTTTCCTTGAAGTCAGGCGCGATTACAGCGTCAAGCCGGTCGTTCAGTATTTTTATGATCTTGATATCGTCTGCCGATTCGGTCTCCAGGATAGATTCCATGCCGATCATTGTTTTCCCTCCCGTTCTTTTGCAACCACTTTTCATCTAATATATCAAGTTGCACTGTTCAAGTACAGTGTTCAGCCAGGGAGAACCGGAAACAGCTGCCGTTGTCAGGCCGGCTGGCAAATAAGCACTTGCCAGCCAGGTCTCTCTTTGGCATACTGGGGGCATGTCTGTCCCTTCCGGAAAAGAGAGCATGGCATTGCTGGAGAGATGCAGTGTGCCTGAACACATTGTAAGGCATTCCATACAGGTGGCAAGGGCCGGTCTGTGGCTGGCGCGTCGCCTTGAAGGCGCGTCATTTTTCCTTGACCGCCGCCTTGTGGAGGCCTCTTGCCTGCTGCATGACATATCCAAGATGTACTCCATTGAAAACGGCGGTGAGCACGCCCTTCTTGCCTGCGAATTTCTGGAGAGGGCGGGCTATGGCCAGGTGGGGCAGACAGTGCGTCAGCATGTGTGGCTTGACGCTCCTGTTGATGAAATCCCCGGCATTAACGAGGCCATGGTTGTAAACTATGCTGACAAACGTGTGCGTCATCATGAAGTGGTCTCCCTTGAGGAGCGTTTTGACGACCTTTTTGAAAGGTATGCCGATACCAGGGAAAAGAAAAGGCGCATGAGGCTGATGTATGAGGAGACCCGGAGGATGGAAAAGAGGATTTTTTCCGCCATCGGCGCGGCGCCTGACGCGCTTCCCCTGTTTGAACAGGATGTTGTAGCCTTTGACAAGTTGTAATCGTAATTGTCACGGTCATTGACATTTCCTTTGATTAGTATAGGATATCTGCCGAAATATTGTGAAAAAAGTGACATTCATGTAGGCTATGGCGATTACTGAAATAATGGCATTCAAATCCGGAAAATGTGTTTTCAGCCCCTGAATGCAAAAAGAACAGACAGAATGAGATATCTGCATCTATTGAAAAAACCAGTGTTACTTTGGAACACTTTCAGTATTTGAAAGATAATAAATTCATATCAAAGCGGCAACACGAACCTCTCAGTATGTTGTTGATTTTGCCGACAAATTCTTCGATTACAATCCAGGGCAAAGGAAACCCCTTTCATGGCCTTGTATGCAAAAGGTAACAGACAGAACGGCAGGAAGGGACATAGCCAAACTTCGTGATATGAAATTGTTAAGATAAAGCAATGGCGAACCCGAACCTGATCGAGAGATTTAACCGCGCTATAACAATTGAAGTTAAGGAGAAAATATATGGCTGGCAATATACTTACATTTTACGGACATTCAGCCTTCAGGATTGAAACCGCCCAGGGATTGAAGATATGGATTGATCCGTGGACAGACAACCCGTCAGCGCCTGACCGTGGTGAAGACACGCCTGATGCCGACCTTATACTGGTTACCCACGCACATGCCGATCACGTTGGAAACTGCATGGCCATGGCCAGGTCATCGGCAACAGAGGTGATAGCCATACATGAGCTGCAGCAGTATATGCTTGGCAAGGGGGTTCCCAATGTGACAGGCATGAATATCGGCGGAACATATCATACCAAGGGCATAAACGTGACCATGCTGCCTGCTGTCCACAGTTCCTCCATACAGGAGGGGCAGGAGGTTATCTACGGAGGAGAGGCCGCCGGTTTTCTGATAATACTTGAGGACGGCCTGCGCGTATATCATGCCGGGGATACCGCCCTTTTTGGCGACATGGCCATGATATCAACCCTGTATCATCCCAAGGTGGCCATTCTGCCCATTGGCGACCACTATGTCATGGGGCCACGGGAGGCAGCCTACGCATGCAGGCTCATTGACCCGAAGATAGTGGTTCCAATGCACTACGGCACCTTTCCTGTTCTCACGGGAACCGTGGGAGAATTTGAGAGGCAGCTCAAGGCCAATCATGTTGACGCAAGGCTTGAGGCCCTGGCTCCCGGAGAGTCCCTTGACATGGGAGGGGTGCTTTAGAGGGTCTGCTTTCAGCACTGCCTGTTTCTGAGAAGCTCTTCTATCATTTCATTGTGGATATCTGTTTGAGACCTGCCTGTTTCATAAATCGTCATCCAGACGCATCTGCGAAAGGCCCGGTAAAGGTCAGGTCTCACATGGATGGTGAGGAGTTCGTATTCTTCCGGTGTATCTGTTTTTGTCTCCGGTTCCTTGCTGATCATAATTGTGTTGCCTGAAAATAAGAAATTCCTTGAAGCCTGTTAACAAGATTATAGTCCGCATGCCCAACTGGATTGGCGACGCCGTCATGGCTACGCCTGCCCTGTCAGCGCTGGGCAGGCTCTTTCCCGACGCTGAAATAACGGTGCTTGCGAAGCCATGGGTATCTCCTGTTGTCAGGAGTCATCCTGATGTCAGCGCCCTGGTCGAATATAAACCGGAATCACCCCTGGCGCTACCTGAACGCATAAGACTGATTATGGAGATAAGGAAAAAAGGTTTTGACCTTGGCGTGCTTTTCACCAACTCCATTGATTCAGCCATTACCTTCAAAGCCTCAGGCATTCCCATGATCTGCGGATATTCCGCTGATGGCCGGGGATTCCTTCTGGACATGGCTGTTCCGGTGTCTGAAAGAAAAAGGAAGAGACACGAAGTCTATTACTATCTCGGGCTGGTTCGCCAACTTGCTGAAAAGGTGCCCCATGGGGCTGCCAACCTTTATGACGATGTCAGACCATCCCTTGTCATTTGTCCGGAAAGGGAGGCAGCGGAGTTCGCGGACAACTTGTTGAGGCGTGCCGGCGAAAAAAACGGCGGGATATCCATACTTGCGGGTTTCAATCCAGGGGCTGCCTACGGCCCTGCCAAGTGCTGGCCGGTTGAGAAATTCAGGATACTTGCGAAAAAGATCTTTCTTAACATGCCAAGGGCCATGATACTCGTTTTCGGCACAGAAAATGAGAAGGAGATTGCGGCGCGGATATGTGAAGGCCATGAAGAGAGATGCCTCAACCTTGCCGGCAGGACGTCCCTGGCACAGGCTGTGGCCCTGATTGACAGGCTTGATGTCCTGGTTACCAACGATTCAGGCCTTATGCACGTGGCCGCAGGGCTTCAGACTCCGCTTGTGGCGCTGTTCGGTTCAACCAATCCGGTAACCACCGGCCCATGGTCGGACAAAAGCGCTGTTGTCCGCCTTGAACTGGAGTGCAGCCCGTGTCTTGAGAGACGTTGCCCTGACGGCGCCTTTGAATGCATGAACGGCATTACTGTTGATATGGTTTTTGAGGCGGTTGCCAGGCAGCTCTCAGGATTGCCGGATGGCGGGGAGCGAAATGGACCATAACGCCATGCTCCTGAACAGAAAACTTGACGCTCTTGTTGAACAGTCCGGCAAGTCGCTCAGGGAGTTGCACAGGCTATACAACAGGCTGCCTGCCACAAAGTGCCTATGCAGGGCCAGGTGCTGTTCCATGCTGCCTGGCATGAATGGCGTGGAGGCTGTTTCGGCCCTGGTCCGTTTGCGAGGCATGGAGGCTGAAGCCAGGGAGCGTGTATGCCTGCGTCTGCTTGAATATTTTTTTATGAATCCCGTAAGGATATGCGGTTGCCCCTTTCTTGAAGGGGGAAAATGCATCATCTATCAGGGACGTTTTTCAGGATGCAGGGCATACGGCGTCTGGTCGGCGGATTATTACGAAAGGATAACTGCCGCGGACAGGAAGGCCAGGCGGGTGTTTCAGGAGCAGTGGAAGAGGGCAGGGGTTGAACTGCCTGGCGAGGTCCTTGATTTTGAACTGCCCTATTGCCGTAATGTCAAGATTGTCAAAAGGAAAAAAGGCGGTTATGACAGATTGCTCAGGAAGACCGCCTCTGCCATTGATGAGCTTTCCATGAAGTCTGATTCTGCCTTTCATGCTGACTTTGGCAATATCTTTTTTTCAGACCTCTCGTTTCTGGCAGCGTCCATGATATGGGGAAGCGGAAGGGCCGCCGGTATGAAATTCAGGATTGTAAAGGAGTTTACCGAACATGGAGATGAGACCGCTCTGGCAACCCTGCTGCGTCAGACCGACATTTCACCTCTTTCCGGATATGTAGCCAACCATGCCTGATAAAATCGAGACACTTCTTGAAAGGCTTAAACGCCTGATACGCCCCTATGCGCCCAGGGTCATGGCCGCGATTGTGGCGAGCCTGCTGGTTTCCGGTCTTAACGGGGCCATCGCCTGGTTTGTCAAACCTGCCATGGACTATATCTTTATTGAAAAACGTGAGGATCTGATTGTATGGCTCCCCTTTGGGGTGATGCTGCTTTTCATCTTGCGCGGAAGCGCCAGTTTTCTTCAGGCATACCTTATGCGCACCGCGGGTTTCAAGCTGGTGAGGGATACGAGAAACAGTTTTTTCAAGAGCCTTGTAAACATGCCTGTTCATGTGGCGTCAGGCATTACAAGCGGGGACATGATTTCCAGGCTTATGAATGACATAAATCTGCTTAGCGTGATACTTGCCGACTGTTTCAAGACATTCCTGCTTCAGATTCCCACCATTGTCGTCCTTGTGGCCATTGCCTTTTACAGGAAATGGGACCTTGCCCTCATGAGTTTTCTTCTGCTTCCCATGATCGCGTGGGGAACCAAGATTTTAAGCGGACGCATAAAAAAGAGGCGCAGGAAGGTGCAGGAGTATCTCTCCATGCTTACACACAGGATGGCCGAGGCCGCGTCAGGGTTAAAGGTCATCAAGATATTCGGCATGGAAAGGCTCAAGGTGAAGCAGTTCATGGATGAGAACCACTCATGCTACCGTCAGCTTGCCAGGGTCGTGAAACTGCGTGAAGGCACCAAGCTCATTACAGAACTCGGCGCCGGTCTTGCCGTTTCAATAATACTCGGATACGGCGCCAGCATGGTTACTCGCGGGGATATGACGCCAGGTGATTTTTTCTCCATACTAACTGCCATTGCCATGGTCTTTTCTCCCATAAAGAAGACAGGAACCGCCTACAGCAAGCTCCAGGAGTCCCTGGCGGTGATAGAGAGGATAGACCAGTTCATTGACACCCCTCCGGAAAGGGGCGGCAGCATAAGGATAGACGGCCTTGAGAAGGGCGTATCCTTTCAGGGGGTGACCTTCAGTTACGGCAAGGGAGAGGCCCCTGCCCTCAGGGATATCAGCCTTGAAATTCCAAGGGGCGGGGTCGTCGCCATTGTTGGCCCCAGCGGCGCGGGCAAAACCACCCTTTCAGACCTTGTTCCCTGTTTCCACACTGTGGAGCAGGGCAGAATCTTGTGGGACGGGATTGATGTGCGGGATATTGACATACATTCCCTCAGAAGGCAGATAGGGATTGTGAGTCAGGATGTGGTGCTTTTCAGTGACTCGATAAAAATGAATATTGCCGCGGCAAGGCCTGACGCCACGGATGAGGAGATTGTCCGGGCGGCGAGATCAGCCTATGCCGACCAGTTTATCCGCAGCATGCCCCATGGTTATGACACAATGCTCAACGAGAGGGGCATGAATCTCTCAGGCGGTCAGCGCCAGAGGATAGCCCTTGCAAGGGCAGTGCTCAAGAACCCGCCGCTTCTCATACTTGACGAGGCAACAAGCGCCCTTGACACCGTATCTGAACAGGAGGTGCAAAGGGCCCTTGAGGAGGTGATGCGGGACCGCACCACTGTTGTGATAGCCCACAGGCTCTCCACCATTCAGCACGCTGACATGATAGTCGTTCTTGATAACGGAAGAATCGTCTCAAAGGGAACCCATGAGGAACTTCTGGAAGGCTCTGAGCTCTATCAGGAACTTTACCTGACCCTTAAAGGCGCGTAAGGCCGGTCAGCCCCACAGCTTCAGCCCGTTTTTTTCATGCCCGCGCCCATGTCAGATATATCATATTGCCCTATCTTTCTTTTTCCTCTTGTTGTATGATATCTGTTGCTGTGTTGTATCCGGACTGTTACCGGCAAATGTGACAGGTTTCGGCATATTGAAATTTTGACTGAAATAAAGGAAGTTGTGTGAGATATGAGTCAAAAAGGTTTAAGAAATCCGGTCAGCCTTAGCGGAGATCTCCTTGAGCAGGTGGAACTGCTTGTGCAGACCAGGCAGAAGGATGAGCTCATAAAGATGATCTCGTCATGGCAGCCGGCTCATATTGCGGCCCTGCTCATGTCAATACCCTTCAAGTATGCCGAACAGCTTTTTGACTGGATACCGGTTGAACTGGCTGCCGAAAGCCTGCCGGAGATGAAAAAGGTCTTTCGCTCCGCCCTTCTTACCGACACCTACCTGCCCAGGCTTGTGGCCCTTGTAAACCATCTTGACACAGATGATGCCGCGGATGTCCTGGAATCCCTGCCGCACGATATTGCCCGTCTTGTCCTGAAACGTATTGACAGCCGGGACGATGTGGAAAGGCTCCTGGGATACGACAGCGACACTGCCGGCGGCATGATGACAACACAGTATGTGGCTGTCACGCCGGAGTGTTCCATAAATGACGCCATTGAGGCGGTGAGAAAGGCCGCTGAAGAGATGGATGACATCCATGTGGTCTTTGTGGTTGACGAAAATGGCCGTCTCGCGGGACTGCTGACCCTTAAACGCATACTCCTTTCAAGGGGAAATGCCTCTGTGGGCGAGGTCATGAACCGGGACCTTGTGTCAGTTCCCTCTGACATGGACCAGGAGGACGTTGCAAACATCATCCGCCACTACGACCTTGTCACCCTTCCTGTTGTTGACCATGACAACCACCTTCTCGGAGTAATCACGGTTGACGACGTTATTGACGTCATTGACGAGGAGGCCGAGGAGGATATCATGCACATGAGCGGCGTCTCCCTGGAGAGCGAGCCGAACCTGCCTATCCTCTACATCGTAAAGGGGCGGCTGCCCTGGCTTGTGGCCGGGCTTTTCGGAGCCACCATATCGGGCATGATAGTCAGCTCCTTTCAGTACGCCATTCAGGAAGCTGTAATCCTTGCCAGTTTTATTCCCCTTGTCATGTCAACAGCAGGCAACGTGGCCATACAGAGCTCAACCATTGCCGTACAGGGAATCGCCTCAGGAGACATGATGTCAGTCTCATTCCAGAGGAGAATAATGCGCGAGCTGTCGGTTGCCCTGGTAAACGGTCTTGTGATCGCCGCGGGCCTTGCCCTGGTAATTTTTGCCGCGTCCTGCGTGATACATATTGAATATCCCATGCGCCTTGCCATTACCACGGCGGTTTCCATAGTGGCAGTGGTGCTTC
This sequence comes from uncultured Desulfobacterales bacterium, assembly GCA_964469365.1. Lineage (GTDB taxonomy): Bacteria > Desulfobacterota > Dissulfuribacteria > Dissulfuribacterales > QOAL01 > CAYXYO01. The sequence continues at coordinate 16,503 of CAYXYO010000181.1, forward strand.
TTGCAAGCGGCATGGGCACGTCAGTGCCCTTTTTCCTTGACCGTTTCGGCATTGACCCCGCCCTGGCTACAGGGCCGTTTCTCACAACCAGCAATGACATACTGGGGGTCGTGGTCTTTTTCACCACAGCCATTCATGTGTACCTTCACTGATATTTCCTGCCAGCCACCTCCTGTCACGGTTTTCACATGCCATATAATCAGATAATTTCGCTGATGATCGCCATGTCCCTTGTGGCAGGCGCTCCTGCCTGCGGCGGGAATGCCCCGTTAATGGAATGCCTGTTTTTATGGGCGGCAAAAACATTGCTCTGGTGGTTTTTTATCACCCTTGTCTTTAAAAAAAAGCGTGTCTCGGAACCGGCAGGCCTCCAGGCCCTTTCCGAAAGGTTGCAGTGGCTGGCCCTGATCCCCCTCTCTGTTGACTTCTATCTCCTTGATCTGAAATGTTTTATCTGTAAAATTCCAGGCATTGAGCTCATGCCAGCCATGATGGACATGGCAGGTCTGCTGCTTTTTATATTCTATATGGCAATGGTGTGGCATGCCCTGTGGTCGGCAACATCCAGGCTCGCCATGACCCGGCGAGGTTTCGCAGAGGAGTTCGGATTCAGGCTCAGGATGATACTGCCTGCCCTGATACCATTTGGAGCTGTCTCCTTGCTTCTTGATATTGTATCCCTGGTGCCCGGGGCGGGGAATTTTTTTGACACAATGTATGGCAGGGCGGGAATTATCGCCTTTTTCCTGTTTGTCCTTCTCTTTCTTGTACCACCCATGATTCGTTACACATGGCGGTGCGAACCGCTGCCTGAGGGAGCGCTGCGGGAGCGTATCGGCAGGTTTGTGGCCGGGCAGGGCCTGAGGTTTTCCGATTTTCTGATATGGCCCCTTGACAGCGGGCTCTGCACCGCGGCTGTGGTTGGCGTCATACCGGCCTTCCGTTACATCATGCTTACGCCCTGCCTTGTTGAGCACCTTTCAGACGAGGAGATAGAGGCGGTTCTCGCCCATGAGTGCGCCCATGTGAAAAAGAGGCATATACTGTGGTATGTTTTTTTTCTTTCGGTCTACTCCTTCATTGCATACAAGCTCTTTGACGTGATATGGACGTGGCTTGGAACCAGCCGTCTTTTTGTGGAATTTCTTGTGGAGATGCATGAATCTCCGGCCCTTGCCTCCTTTCTGACCATTGTTCCGGTTGCCGGCGCCATGGTCATTTATTTCCGGTTTCTGATAGGATATTTCATGAGGAATTTTGAGAGGCAGGCAGACCTTGCGGTGTTTGATATCCAGCCGCATCCCTACAACCTGATAAACGCCCTTGAAAAGATAGCCATACTTGCCGGCAATATCAGGGAAAAACCCAACTGGCACCATTTCAGCATTGCGGAACGGGTGGAATTCCTGCATCATGCCGCTGTACGCAGGGGGCTTGTAAAGGCGCATGAGAAAAAACTTGCAGGGAGTATAGCAGGGTTTGTGGCCGCGTCGGTTATTGTGGGCATGACTTCCTGTATGCTTCCTGTTGAGAAATGGCATTCCAGTTTCAGGATGAATTTTGCGTCCATTTACCTTGAGCAGATTGCGGGCCATGGGTTGAAATCTCCTGGCTGGTACATGGCGGTCAGCCAGCTTTTCGCAGAGCACGGCAGGTATGCCGAGGCGGCCTTGGCGTATGAAAAGGCCCTTTCTGTCGCACCAGACAACCCTGATCTGCTTAACAACTACGCCTGGTTTCTGGTTACAGTTGAGGATAAGGGTCTGAGGGACCCTGAAAGGGCCCTGGGCCTTGCTGAAAAAGCGGCGGCCATGAAACCGGACACGGGTTATATCCTCGACACCCTGGCGCTCTGCCTGTTCAGGACAGGTCATGTCCGCAGGGCCATGGAGACTGAAAAAAGGGCCATTCAGGTTGATCCTGAAAACAGTGACTATTACAGAAGGCAGACAGAGATGTTCAGGTCTGGAAGAGTTGACTGAATTGTAATATTATCATGTGCAACGTGACAAACATAACAAGCGGAGCGGATTTATGGATATGAAAAAGGAAGGTGTTTCTTCCCATAACTTTATCAAGGCGATAATAGAAGAGGATATCAGCAACAACAGGAACGGGGGCAGGGTGGTGACCAGGTTTCCGCCTGAACCCAACGGGTATCTTCATATTGGTCACGCCAAGTCAATATGCCTCAATTTCGGGCTTGCCCTGGAGTATGGCGGCAGGTGTCATCTCAGGTTTGACGACACAAATCCTGTCAAGGAGGAGGATGAGTATGTCGAGGCCATAAAGGAGGATGTGAGATGGCTCGGCTATGACTGGGGGGAGCATCTCTATTTCGCGTCCGACTATTTTGACAGACTGTATGAATATGCTGAAAAGCTGATACTCAAGGGCAGGGCCTTTGTGTGCGATCTTTCGCCGGAGGAGATGAGGCAGTACCGTGGCACGCTCACCGAACCTGGCAGGGAAAGCCCTTACCGCAACCGTTCAGTTGACGAGAACCTGGACCTGTTCAGGAGGATGCGGGACGGTGAGTTCGATGAGGGAAGCAGGGTGCTGAGGGCGAAAATCGACATGGCCTCAGGCAATCTCAACATGCGCGACCCGGTCATGTACAGGATAATGAAACAGAGTCATCACCGGACAGGCGACAGGTGGTGCATATATCCCATGTATGACTTTGCCCACTGCGTGTCAGATTCCATTGAAGGCATCACCCATTCCAACTGCACCCTTGAATTTGAGGACCACAGGCCACTTTACGACTGGTTCCTTGACCAGCTTGAAGTTGAGTGCCATCCGCAGCAGATAGAGTTCGCAAGGCTGAACCTGAGCTATACGGTTGTCAGCAAGAGGAAACTCGTGAGGCTTGTGGAGGAAGGTTTTGTCCAGGGCTGGGACGACCCGCGCATGCCAACCATATCAGGTTTCAGGCGCAGGGGATGTCCGGCTGTGGCCATAAGGCGTTTCGCAGGCATGATAGGCGTTGCCAAGAGGGACAGCGTGGTGGACATAGCGCTGCTTGAACACTGTATCAGGGATGTGCTGAATGCCGGGGCGCGCCGTTTCATGGCCGTGCTCAGGCCCCTCAGGGTGGTGATAGAGAACTATCCCGAAGGCCAAAGCGAGGAGCTTGACGCAGTGAATAACCCCGAGGACCCTGAAGCAGGCACGCGGAAGGTGCCGTTTTCACGGGTTATCTGCATAGAGCAGGATGATTTCATGGAAGAGCCGCCCAAAAAGTTTTTCCGTCTCGCCCCCGGGCGGGAGGTGAGGCTGAGGTATGCCTACTTTATAACCTGCCGCGATGTGATAAAGGACGGGGCGGGAAACATCATTGAACTGCGCTGCACCTATGACCCTGAAACAAGGGGAGGAGACGCGCCGGACGGCAGAAAGGTCAAGGCGACCCTGCACTGGGTGTCTGCTGAACATGCCATCAAGGGAGAGGCGAGGCTTTATGACAGGCTCTTTCTTGACCCTGCCCCTGACAGGGGAAGGGACGGAGCTGACTTTACCGATTTTATCAATCCCGATTCTCTTCATGTGCTTCGGGACTGCATGATGGAGCCTGCCCTGGCTGATGTAGAGCCTGGAGTGGCCGTGCAGTTTGAAAGGCTGGGTTATTTCTGCCCTGATCCTGTTGACTCCGCTCCTGACCGTCCGGTTTTCAACAGGACTGTTACCCTCAGGGATGCCTGGGCGAAGCTGGAACGCCGGAGGCAGGCGCAGGGGAAGAAGGGCAGGAGACGCGGAAAGAGAAAAAGGAAGTGAGAACAGTTGCCATACATAACAGAAAAGAGGATATGAAATGTCAGAGACACGGTTGAGATTTCCCCCGAGCCCCACGGGATATCTCCATATAGGCGGGGCGAGAACAGCTATTTTCAACTGGCTTTACGCCAGGAAACACAATGGA
>CAYXYO010000182.1:0-3106 GCA_964469365.1 uncultured Desulfobacterales bacterium
GATAGCTATGGAAATAACAGACATTGAAGGGACTCCGGTAACCGAATTCATCAGGAACAATGGTTACACGGAACTTAAAATCCGGACAACAGTATGCAGATTTTCTTCTGACCCATCAGATTGGTAAACAAACAATGACCAGGATACAGGCAAAATGAACGGGCGGTTACATTTTTTTTTCTATGCGGTATTTCCGGCAGTTCAGATACTCCTTTTTATCAATCCGCTTATGGCCACGACAGACAAACTTCGTATTCCATCTGTGTACACGGAAATCCAGCAACAAGTCAAGCAGGTGGCACCCGAAGAGAAAATGGCAACTTGTGACATTCCAGTACCCTACCATGGAACAATGGTCTTCAGAAGCCGCTACGAGGGAAGTGACAGCGCGAGGGATCAGATCAACCCAAAGGCCGAAAAAGAATATACGGCAAAAACCCGGCCTTTTACCGAACTCCAGTCTTTTATGGCCAGAGAAACCGATGAAATCATTAAACACGGCATAGACAGACGCAGGATGGATTGTATCTTTAACGCTCTTATCTCCTGGAAAACAGACAGCGACATACTTCTCCCTACCCGCAATCATACCGGCAAGGCAGTAAGGAAGTGGACGCTTGCAACCATTTCGGCCAACCTCCTCAAAATCAATCGTTTGGCGGAACAATATGATAGAGATAAATTCAACATAATCAAAAACTGGATCAGAAAACTGGGCGAGCAGGTTATAAGGGATTATTCAGGTATTACACAAGAAAAAAGCAACAATCATATCTACTGGGCCGCATGGAGTGTAATGGTTTCCGCAGTGTTGTTAAACAGGGAGGAGATGTTTGCCTGGGCAGCCAAAATCTATTCCATGGCAATGAATCAGATCGATGAACATGGATTTCTTCCCAATGAACTCAGGAGAAAATCCAGGGCCCGTCTCTACCATAATTATGCCCTTGCTCCACTGGTCGGAATCGCTGCTTTTCTCAAGGCCAACAATTACGATCCTCTCTCCACGAATAAGGGAGCACTGAAACGACTTGTAAACAGAGTGGTGGCTACCATTGATAATCCTCAAATTTTTACACTGGCAACAGGAGTCAGACAGGCGCCATACAATATGCATATCAAGGGACGGCTGTCCTGGCTTGCCATATACCTGGACCTGGACGATTCCTTATCGCCTGAAAAATACCGCGAACTGACCGGCATCTGTCTGGAATCCCTGCCACTGAAATCAAGACGACTGGGAGGTGATATAGGTTTCCTTTATCTCGGCCTCTGAATCTGCTCACGGGCAATACGCTTCTTCATATTGAATCACAATATATACGCAACCGTTGATTAAAAAATTATTGATTAACCATAAGAAGGAGCAGAAAAAAGCCTGGCGACCCGATGGCGGCCATGACCAGGAACCACTGAAGGTGACCTGTGAAGGCGAGTATCACAACCAGATAGATAAAATCCCTGCGGGAAAGATAGTCAGCGATTCTGACAACCGGCGAAGGCTGCTCCTCCCCTGACACAGAGGTATAAAGTGGGCCCTCCTCATCTCCTTTTTTCATCATTGTCTTTACATATACCATGCCTGCCGAAAGGAAGGTCCCGGAGACAGCGAGAAAGGCAAGGAAGAGCGGCAACATGCCGTGGCTCTCTTCATACCAGGCGTATCCAATGGCGCTGAAAACAGCGGCATGGACAACATTGTCACCCCAGAAATCAAGGATACCGCCGAGCCTGCTCTCCATGAACCTGATCCTTGCTATTTCGCCGTCGCAACCGTCAAGTATGGAGTGGGCAAGAAAAAGCAGGGCACCGGCTGACTGCATGGCAACGCCTCCGGCAGCAATGCACAGGGCACCGGCAAGTCCTGTGAACACACTGAAAATCGTCATCTGGTTAGGGGTCACAGAGGTCTCAACAAGCCGTCCGGATATGGCAAGGGATATTTTACGTTCAAAATATCTGGACATGAAACCCTCGCCATCCTTTACGAGTGCCCTGAACAGCGCCTTTTCAACTGAAGAGAGGTCATTCGCAGGCACGGACATGACCTCGCCCTGCCCAACCGATACTATATCCGCAAAAAAATCATTTTTGACAATTTCCCGCACATGCGACATGGGCTCGTCCATGAAAAAGGCAGGCAGGGACGAAACAGGCAGGCTGCCGTTTACGGCAAGTATGTCGAGGTTCTCCTCCGGCAGCGCCGCATGTCCTGTGTCAGGCATGTCAACAAGGCCTTTCAGGAACCTGACGTCAGGGAGCACGTCAGGCGACATTATAACCAGCCTGCCAGTGGAGCATGAGGCAAGTTCAGCGGGACCGGAGAGAAAAACCGCATCTATTCCCCCTGGAATGGAAAATCTACCGCCAATGGAAGGGTCTGAGACACATACGGCCAGCCTTTCAATGCCAGCCCTACGGGCCACATTGGCGACCCTCTCCAGCCAGTTCATGCCGGCAATCCTCGCAAGCAGCCTCTCTTCCCGCCTGACGGCAGGCACAATCATAACAGTCGGGGCATTGCCAGGACCCTCTGTCACATTTCACTCCTGCATTCAACACGTTCAGGCATATTGCGAACAGCCGATTTCCTGCATGCGTCAAGCATCCTGAAGCAGCATGATGCCTCCATGAAATTTCTGTTCGCAGGCGTCTCCCCCCTTATCTCAGCCATAAAGTCCCTCACTATGCTGCCATACCATTCAGGATGGTGGGAACCATGCGACAGGCCTTCATCAAAGAAAAACTCATCTGTGCCCCCTGATGTCTCACACACTATCCTGTCATCGAGGATATTGATTGCCCCCCTTTCCCCTGTAATAAAAACATTGTTGCTCCTTTTATCACCTGCCCATGTAAAAAACAGCTCCGCCTTCCTGCCATCGCCATAAAAAAAGGTTGCCGATGCCGTATCCTCAACGGACATGGCGGCAAACTTCCTCTTCTCAAAGACGCACTCCACACTGAGCGGGGCTTCGCCCATCCACTGGTTTACCATGTAAAAGGCGTGCCAGCCGTGGTCAACCAGTATGCCTCCGCCCGCGACAGCAGGATCAAGACGCCAGTTTGTCCCGGCGTCATCGCCAACCGCCACGGACGGCTTCAC
>CAYXYO010000183.1:0-9535 GCA_964469365.1 uncultured Desulfobacterales bacterium
CAACTATTTCATAGAATTCAAATCTGAAAAGCTCAGACCTCTCCTTGAAATTTTTATCAACAGACTTCTGGAATTTTCAGCGGGTTTTTACAGGGACACAATGGAGTCCATCATGGAGACAACCGCCACCGGCCTTTGGGAACATTCATTCCGTCTCCGTTCCGGCAGACTCAATGACGCCGGTGTGCCCGATTATATTGACGCGCTTTCCATATATGCTGAAATTACAACTGAGGAAGTGGCAGCCACGAGGGTAGTTACACCCAACGAATGGAAGGAGACAAGGCCGCATACAATTATGCCTGCCTTTGTTCCAACCCTTTACATGGCTGATTATCCACTTCTGAACGAGGGGATACGGGAGCTTGCAGGCAGACCGGTAATGGAAAGAATTATAATGGAATGGGTTGGCGTAAGCAACAAGATACTCCTGGCTGAACATACAGACCTTGATGACCCAGCACTGCTCAAGTCGGCAGTTCTCGCCACTTCAGCGCTGCTGAACGCCGGCCTTGACATCCTTGTCCATACCAAAGGCGGCACACCGGCAGAGTGGCTTGAGACAATCCCCCTGGAATATCTTGCAAGGCTTGCCAATACTGAGATGAAAAGGCTTGCCGTAAAGGCAAAAAAACTGTTCGGCGAGGATTGGACGCTTCGTTACATGCCTTCTGAATGGCAGGATATGACCAGAGGGCTGCTTCACACGCCTCCCATGGTATGGCATGAAAGGGAGATGCTCCTGCGACACGTCTCATCTGTCAGGGAAATAAAACGCCTTGAGGCATTTCTGGACAAGGCGAAAAAGTGGTTGTCTCTCCTTGAAAAAATCACCCCTCCATGCTCATCCTGGGCAAAAAGCATAAACTGGATCTCCACCAACTATGATAACGACGCCGGATTTACATGGAATGCCGCCCTGGCAACTGTATTTGCCAACTGCATAACAGGAGAAGGCCCATTCATGCTTCCTCTTTCAGTACAACAGGTGAAAGAAGTCGCTGACATGCTTGCCATGACCCTTGAATCCTCAAAGGGAAGGGAAAACATAAAAGATGCTTTTTACAAGTGCATGGAACAGGTCTTGTCAGAATCCGGCATGGCTACTGAGGAACTCTCCCCGATGTTTCACAACGCCCTTGAGCCCTTTGTCAGGGAAGTGTGCTCACTGTCCAGAAAATCGCATACGGCAAAAGCCGGAGACATACCCGGGGAAACAGTCTATTCCAGGAACATTCTGATAGAAAGGGAAGGGACTGACAATGAAGATGGCGTCAAGGATTAAACCGGCAATAAAAAGAGGGACAAAGGCACGCCCGGGGGAATCCCCTGACCGGCAAATTATATGTCTCTTTCTATTGACAAGCAGGACAACTGAATGTAAAAGGATAAAACTTTAATTCAAACAGTGGTGGACATAGCTCAGCTGGTTAGAGCGTCGGGTTGTGGCCCCGAAGGTCGAGAGTTCAAATCTCTTTGTCCACCCCAGAAAACACAAGGCGTTACAGTCCTGACTGTAACGCCTTTTTAGTTCCTGTCACACCTTGTATTCCTGCCATTTCCTTTGCTAACGCGGAAGAACCGCAAGATACCCAAAATCAATGGGAGAGAGGCGTGTAATGAGAAAACGAGCCTGGCAACCGAAAACAAACCGCCTGACAGCAAAAACATACCCCGGGGGGATACCTGTGCCGATTTATTGCAGGCCGGCGATCACGCCTGATATTCCCACAGGGTATTCTTCTGTAGATTCAAGATGCCCTATTGTTATGAGATAAGGGAAATCCAGCGCTTCATATATTCCATTACCTCTTCAAGAAGCGGCATTGTAGTATCATTGAAATATTCCATTACGGTTTCCCTGCTCTCTCCCTTGTCAAACATGTCACCCACAGCGTTTACCTCAGCATGCAGCTTGGCATGAACAGGCTTTAACTGGTTCAGCAAGGCACTGACATTATTGTCGACAGGTTGATAAGTTGCAAGAAATTTACCAAGAAAACAACGTGTTGGATCTGGCTGCACAGAAGGACGACTTCCCCTTATGATCCCGTCAAGCACGCCGTTCTTCCATTGCAAATGCTGATAAAGTAAAAACTTGACCTTGAAGACATCCGGTACTGTGGAGGTAATTTTACCGGCAAGACCTGAATCCAGGCTGAACTGGCTTTCCAGCGTCCGGCTCTCTTCAACCATGAAAAGCATACTGGTATCAATCACCGCGAGATCCTTGCGAATGGAATCGAATTTTTCTGTATGTTCAGCCATTTCTGCAATACGGCCATGCACATCCTGTACAGCGGAGGCTGTTCTTTCAATGTTAAAGTTGATCTCGGAAATGGTGGCGGTCTGTTCCTCTGTCGCGCTGGCAATGGTGCTTGACAGATCATTCACCTCTGCGATGCCTTCCGCAATGGCATTTACAGCCCCTACAGCTCCCTTTGTCTCATCCTGAATGGTTTCCACCATGGAGGTGATTTCAGTGGTTGCCTCGGCAGTCTGTCTTGCAAGTTCCTTGACCTCGTTTGCCACAACCGCAAAGCCCTTGCCTGCCTCACCTGCCCTGGCGGCCTCTATTGTGGCATTAAGGGCGAGGAGGTTGGTCTGGGATGCTATATTGTTAATGACCTGAATAATATCTCCGATTTTTCCTGAACTCTCAGCGAGTCTGGCTATGGTATCCGATGCGGACATGGCCTGACCCCGTGCCTCCTCCACCTTGGAAGCGGTTGCGGCGACACTGCTGGATATCTCGTTTGCGGCAGTCGCAAGATCACTGACCGAAGATGCAAGGACATTCATGTCTTCAGAAGACTGCTCGGAGAGTTCGCTTACATGCCTGGTGTTCTCCCTGCTCAACTCTCCAAACTGCAGAATTTCCGAACCCGCCTGTTTTACCAGATCTTTAAGATCGTATTGAAGTCCCGTCTGACTCTTAATTGTGGAAAGCAGACCGGTAATTGACGCGGTAAAGGCATTAAAGGCGTCCGCAAGGTCCCTGAATTCACGAGGGCCGGAAGCGTCAACAAGCTGGTTAAACCTGCCGTCCGCCATGGTAAAGGCATTGGCCACAATACGTTTCAGAGGTTTAAGGGCAAACTGGGTAAACCACAATACCGCGCATGTAAAAAGCAAGCCGACAACCAGCATGACCACGAGAAAATATCTGAACATTGATATCTTTTCTCTGGCTGCGTTTGTAAACGCCTTGGTCAACACATTGGCCTGTTTGAGCAAGGGGATATTGTGCTGACGCACATAGTTAATTGCCTCAGAAGCACTCTCGCCTGAACCGGAATTCTCCATAAGAGTGAGCATGGCGGCGTGAAAGGGCTTCCATTCCTGTTCCAGCCTGGAAATCTCCCTGGAAATCTCCTCTGAAACCGGCGGGCTCGCGATTCCCATTGATGCATTGCCGTGTTTCAGCGCATTCAGGCTTGATTCAAACAGGGCAATGGTCTTTTCAAGCCCTGCCTTTACGCGGCTGTCCCTGGTCATCTGGTACTCCAGCAACTCCTTTGTCATCTTCTGGCTGAGCATGCGCTGACGTCCTGCCATGTTGATGGCAACAGCGTCTGAAGACTGGCTATCAAGCAGGTAATAACTGTAGCCAATCATAATCAATACAACAGAAAACATAACGATAATAGACAGTGGCCAGAGCACCTTGATAGAATAGAATTTTTCCAACTTCATAATTTATAACTCTCCTGTTCACGTTACTGAAAAAGTCAGACAGCGACTGCAAACTTTTTAATTTATATTACTTTTCAAACACACAACAACAAGAGCAATGTCTTGTAATTAAAAACAAAATCACTCTGACAAATCAACTCTCATGAAACAGTATGTCATAATCACATATTCCTTACAAGACTTTCCCTAAAAAAGTTACAAACGATTTTATACAGAAAAGGCCTGCCTTTGAACAGGGGCCATGGACTGCGCGGCCACAGACAACCTCTGGTGCAGTGTGGCCCCACTGTCTGTGCGGCAGGATAATGAAGGCCACACACCCTTAAAACTCTTTTCGGCATCCTGGAAAAATTCTTAAGCCTGTTTGCCGAAATTATGTTTTTTGTTGCATTTGTAAAAAATAACTTGAAAAATTGAAATTTCCGGCGCAGCGAATGGAGCAAGTCAGTCAAAACGCAGTAATAGCAAGATATCAACACTATTATTTCGGCAATGCCCTGGCAGCAGCTCCAAAAGGCAATGTCAGGTGCCCTCAAACAGGCCGAACGGGAACCCTGCCGCTCAGAAACGCCTTCACCTCTCCTATGGGCACCTCTTTTCTGTGAAAGATGCCCGCGGCCAGCGCCGCCTCGGCCCCTGTCTCTTCAAAGACATGGAGAAAATGTTCCGCGCATCCTGCCCCGCTTGATGCTATCACAGGTATTGTGACCGCAGACCGTACTGAATTTACAAGCTCAATATCAAACCCGGCGTTTGTGCCGTCACGGTCAATGCAGTTCAGCAGTATCTCTCCCGCTCCAAGCTCCTGGCATGTTTTTGCGAGGGTTGTCGCGTCAAGCTCCCTGCCTTCCCTGCCTCCCTTGATGGTGCATTGATACCAGCAGTACTCCTCGCCTTCCGGGCCAGGCACAGAGGTTTTGATTACATGATGAGGACAGTCTTCAGGAGACTTTACATAAACCCTTCTGGGATCTATGGAGATTACAACAGCCTGGTTGCCATATACCCTTGCTATCTGTTCTATGGAGCTGTCTCCTGTTTTCCCCCCTTTTTGCAGGACTTCCTCCACTATCAGAACGGCATCAGAGCCAATGGAAATCTTGTCTGCTCCTGAACGGAAGTATTCAGACGCGACCTCAAGGGCAGTGTAGACCCTGCCGTTTCTGTCCGTAAAGTTGCGTATGCCTCCGCCAATGGTCAGGGGCACAAAGACCTTTTCAGATGTGCGCCGCAGCACTTCTATCATGGGCATGTCCTCCAGGGGAAAATCCCTGAACCCGGTAATATTCAAAAAAGTTATCTCGTCAGCTCCCTGGCGGTAATATTCCTCAGCCAGTTCAACAGGCTTGCCAAGGTTACGCACGTTTCCCTCTTCCCTTACGTCGTACTGGTCGCCCTTGGTCACCACAAGGTCGCCCTGGTCATTGGAACGCACATCAAGGCACGCGATAATCCTTTTTGCCAGAAGGGTCTTTTCAGGACATGACACGAGATTGACTGATTCACGGGTTGAGGCAAGAAAGTTGCCCAGCACCTTCAGACCTGCCTGTCCGCTCTTTTCAGGATGAAACTGGGTGGCCGCGACATTTCCCCTCTGCACCGCGCTTGTAAATTCGTATCCATAGTCAGTGGTTGTGAGTATGTCAGACGGATTATCAGCCACCACATGGAAGGAGTGGACAAAATAGAATTTCTCATCACCTGAAAGCCCGTTAAAAAGCCGTGACGACTGCCTGGCCCTTATGCCGTTCCAGCCCATATGGGGCACGGCCAGCTCCACGTCAAATTTCTTCACATGGCCCTGGAGAATACCCAGGCCGCGCGTTCCCCTGGCCTCGTCGCTCTTTTCAAACAGGGCCTGGAGACCAAGGCATATGCCGAGGAAAGGCTTGTCTGCCAGCAGATAACGCCGCAGAGGCTCAAGATATCCCATGGACGAGAGGCTCTCCATCATGGCCCCGAAACTGCCGACCCCTGGAAACACAAGTATTGAGGCGTTGTCTATGTCGTCCGGCGAGGCGACCGGTTTCACCTCTTTCCCAAGATGGTTTATGGCGTTTATAACAGAACGGACATTGCCCGCGCCGTAATCAAGTAGTGTAATCATTATCTTTTTCCTGTTCCCTGAATATTGCTCTTATCTCTCTCTTTTAATCCCGAATCCCGCCTTTGACAACAGGGCCTCCGCCACCTCCTTAACCTCCCCTATTCCAAAGAGCCATGACATCGCAAGGTAGATGGCCACGCCTGCCGCAACCGACAGGGCAACGCGCAGCCCGAGGGCTGACAGGCTCCGTCCCGTATCAAGAACCTGCTGCAAATACCATACTCCCGCAGCCATGACGCCTGAGGCTGCAAGGGCTTTGATAAAGGTGGAAAGCAGTTTCATTACAGGATATCCGCCTGTCTTCCTGTAAAGCACAAAGGTCAGCAGAAAAAAATTCATTATCATGGTCATGGACGTGGAGAGGGCAATGGCCCTGTGCTGAAACCGCCCAAGGGTGCATAGGATTATGACAATGTTGGCGGCAACAGCCGCAAAACTTGCGATTACAGGCCATCTGGTGTCATCCAGGGCGTAAAACACAGGCACTGTAATCTTGACGGCAGAGTATGCCATAAGGCCTATGGCATAGAAACGGACAGCCGCCGCTGTCATTGCCGTGTCCGCCATGGTAAAACGGCCATGTTCAAATATCAGGGCGACAAGAGGTTCAGCCAGGACGGCAAGACCTGCCGCGGCAGGCAGTGTCAGCACAAACACCATGCCCAGGGCTGACACCATTGTATCGCCCATGAGTTTCCTGTCTCCCTCTGCCGCCTGCCGCGCCATGACCGGCAGGGCCGCCATGGAAAGGGCCACGCCGAACAGACCTATCGGAAACTGTATCAGCCTGAACGCGTAGTTCAGCCACGCCACGCTTCCTTCAGCGCAACGGGACGCAAAGTTTGTGTTTACGAAAATATTTATCTGGGTGGCTGAAAGCCCTATGATGGCAGGCACTATCAGCCGTCCGATGCGTCTCAGGCCAGGGTCGGCAAGGGCCAGACCGGGACGCAGCCTGAACCCGAAACGAAACACCAGGGGAAGCTGCACCAGGAGCTGCATGGCTCCGCCGACCAGGGTGCCTATGGCCATGCCTTCTATGGCCGGACGGCCATAATGCGGAAAAAGCAGGGCAAGGCCGCCGCCCGCGATGATGGAACCAAGGTTGAAACAGCTTGACGCCATGGCAGGCACAAAAAATTTCCCCTTTGTGTTCAGGATGCCCATGGCAAGGGACGACATGGAGACAAGCAGCAGAAAGGGAAACATGATTGCCGCGAGACGGCCTGCCAGGGCGGTCTTGCCAGGCACACCGGCAAAATCCGGCGCGAGGAGCATTACCAGTTCCTCTGAAAAGTATATGCCGCAAAGAGTTATGATGGAAACAATAACCGTCAGGGTGGCAAGCACGTTGTTTACAAGCTGCCATGTCTCCTCCCCTGTCCGTTTTGTTTCATAGTCGCTGAACACGGTGACAAAGGCTGAACTGAGGGCGCCTTCGGCAAAAAGATCCCTGAGCAGGTTAGGTATCCTGAAGGCCACCACAAATGCGTCCATGGCAGTTCCGGCGCCGAAAAGCCCTGCCATTACCTGCTCCCTCACCAGTCCCAGTATCCTGGAGAGGAACACGGCAACGCTTATGGCGCCTGCCGACCTTGCTATGCGTCCCGCGGGATTTTTTGCCGCCATGCCGTATCAGACAAAATCCGCGGCCCGCAATGCCGTTGTGATAACATGTTCCCCCTGAGCGACTCCAAGCATATTGGCAACCACTCCGCATTTTGCCTTCAGAAGGAAAAAGACCGGTCTGTCGCAACCGACAAGGGTTTCAAAGTTGCCCTGCCCCTTGCTTATGACAAGGGGGGCCGAATCAAAAAGCTCAATGAAATCCTCCGAACACTCTTCCAGGGCAACGCCGGGTATCCTGCATCCTGTCTCAACTATCTCCGCCACGGCCGGGATACCGGCTGCCACAGCGTCACGCTCTTCAGCGTCATTTATAATGGGACCTGACTTAACGGCATACTTCACAGGTTTTTCAAGGACGGTGATGAGAAGCCTGTCCATTACCGTCTCTCCGGTGTTGTCAGCAAGGTAAAGAATCCATGGGGCCGACCTGAAGGCGTCTTTCAACCCATCCTCCTCCCACATGGAAAAATTGCCATTCAGGGAAAGGGCCATGCCTATCTCTTTTTCAAGGTCATAATCAGAGGCTATGCCAAAATCTATCACGTTTCCGGTAATGGCAAGACGTATGGCAAGGCCCACGGGATCAGCGGATTTTCCAACCTCTGTCTCAAGTTCCCGGTAAAGCCCGAGGGCATGTGCCGTGGCCCTGTCCTTGAGCTGACGGAAGGGGTCGTCCGTGCCAGCGTAACGGTTTATCAGGTCATATATCATCCTGGCGTTTCTGGGCGGGGCGTGATCCAGCCTGAATCTGCTGAACAGACTGCCTGTCTCTGTCATAAGAGATGTCACCTTCTCATCATCCAGTCCGAGGAGCCTTCCTGTCCTCAGCACCTGTGACATGAAACACGCGATGCATTCAGGGCCTGTGTTCATCATTTTTCTCCGGCATTGCAGGACCGCGAACATCCCGCGGCCCCAATTACATTTTCAGGGATATAATTCCGGAAAATTAACACAAGGCTCACGATTTAACAACAAGCCCTTTCGACGCACAAGGGTTACCCGGCACTGGGTCAGTCTGCCACCTGATTGACCCCGGCCCCGGCCTTTGGTAATGTGAAGGCCATGGCAGCCCACATTCATCCCAAATGTAATTTTCCATGGAAAAAACCTGCTGGAACATAGCTGACCTGATTGACCTGGAATTCCTTATCCGTCAGGACAGGGAAAAGGAAGCCGGAGATGTCGCCGCCAGGGACAGGAATATATACTCCCGCATTGTCTCCGGCCGTGACGGCCATGAACCTCCGGCAGACATCCTGCTTCATGCCTGGCTTGAAGAGCGAAGAAGGGGTGCTGACACTGCCGACGAGATACTGCCTGGCAGGGCGTGGCAGGAGCTCATGGCCTTCTTCTCCTGGGGCTGCCTTCTGGCAGGTTTGCTTTCCGGATGGGGTTTTGCCTTTTCCCTCCTTGCCTATTCAGGTGTTACGCCGGTAAACGTAACTGTCTGCTTTGGCCTCTTTGTAGTTCTGGAACTGGCAATCTTCCTGTTAATGCTGTTCTCTTCGGCCCTGCGGACACTTTTGGGAAAAGGCCTGGAATCATCCCTGTTATGCAGGACGGCACAGAGGCTCTTTCTCATGGCGTGGAACAGGATGGCGGAGATAGGGGCGCGGCGCACAGGCGCCGGAAGCCGTCTTCAGTGGTCTGCCGCGGCAGGCGCTCTGCGGCGGCTGCAAAGGCGATACGGCTCGCCTTTCATTCGTCCCTTTTTCATGCTGGCACAGCTTGCCGGGACAGGTTTCAACCTCGGCATCCTTGTTGCCATACTGTTAAAGGTAACCTGCTCGGATGTCGCCTTTGGCTGGCAGACCACCCTGCCTGCTGACCCGCTATTTATCCACAAACTGGTCTGCCGGACAGGTTTTTTATGGAACTGGGCCTTTCCAGACGCCTGTCCATCCATTGAACAGATTGAAGGTTCAAGGCTGATACTTAAAGACGGCATATACCACCTTGCCACCAGCGACCTTGTTGCATGGTGGCCCTTTCTTTGCCTGTCTGTATTTTTTTACGGCGTTCTGCCACGCATGGCGCTGCTCCTCTTTTCCTTTTTCCGCCAGAGGCGGGAACTCAGAGACATCTCCTTTGAACACGGGC
>CAYXYO010000184.1:0-6510 GCA_964469365.1 uncultured Desulfobacterales bacterium
GTTTTCGGCGCAGATGAAAAAAAACACGGCGACGCAAAGGCTGAGCAGCGGTTTAAGAAGATGTGAAATATTGGTTGTAGAGAAAAAATTCATTGTTCATGTCTCCCCGGAGAGTATACTTGCAGACTGTTGTATTGTAAAAGGTGGCCCATTAAACTGTTTATGTCAGTTTATGGATCTGTTGAGCCGGTAATCTATCATAAACTGCTATCTGACGGCAAGGATATTTACATCGCACGGCTTTCACGGCTGTAATGGGTCCGGAGAGAGGTTCCATGAAGACAAGACATGACAACATGAACGGCTATTGCAGAATGCTTGGGCATATGCTGCCCTTTCGTTACTGCAGGAGCGTTAACAACGGCCTGCCATGCAGAAAGATACTTGACTGCTGGTACGACCGGTTTTCCGTTCAGGATTTTCTGACTGAAAATTACAGGGAAGATGAACTGAAATCCGTGTTTACAGGATACAGGGGCAGGCTTGGAACAATACTTGAAATTATAGACAGGGCCAAAACAGATGCTGTGGAAGACGGCACTGGATAGGTTCTGAATCATGCCGACCTCTTGGCAGCCTGCCTTGCCCGTTTTTTTTCAGTCATTTTATTCAGGCTGACAAGCAGGGCCGCGTAATTCTGCCGCCACGGTATGTGAAAACTGGCGTACTGTTTTAACAGCGCCTGGTTAATATCTTTCATGCCGGACAACTTTTGGAGGGAGAGGCCCATGGCCGCAATATCCCTGAGCCGTTCTGTTTCCCCGGTCCTTTCCGTCACCTTAGCGCTGTCAAGGTCAAATATGGATAGACCTGCCGGGCAGTCGGGCGTGATGGAAAAATTTGTGATCTTGCAGTCTCCATGGCATATCCCCCGTTCATGCATGTTCCACAGGAAGAGGGCGAGTTTTTTTATGAAAAAGGGACGCTTGTCCGGTGAAGCCATGAAACTCCCGGCCATATCCCTGCTTCCGGCAATGTTGTCATCCCATGGATAGACAACAGCACCGTAAAGGGCGTCCCAGGGATTTCCTGAATAAAAGGCGTAAAGTGGAAGCAGGACGGGAATCCTTCGCATATGCAGTTGCCATGACATGTTCCATGCGTGCTCCACCCTTGATTGCCGCATGAGGTATGAAATGGATTTGAAATGGCCTGAACTCCTGTAGCCTTTTATGAAATAGCGTATGCCGTTAATTTCAGTGTCAACGCAAAAGGTGTGCCTGGAGTCCTTGAGTATCCGGCAGGCATGATTTTTTATGAACATGGCCGGTTCAGAGGCAAACCCGTCAACAGTTCCCCAAAGTTTTTCAGCATTGACCCCGTTTCGCGCAAACACAACGCCCCTGCTCCTTGATGTTCTTGTGAACCGGTGTCGCGTTTTCCGCCAGCCCCGTTTTTTCCAGTATGCCTTCATGTTGGAAAAGGCGCTTTCAACAACCTGGAAACGTTCATGGGAACTTCTCATAACACCCCTGTGTTCCGTAAGTTTCAGAACCCCTTTTATCAGGTCGTTTTCGGAAATGTTATCCATTAACGGGGGAAGTATGAAGGAGAGTTGTCTTGAAAATTTCTCTCCGGCAACCGGTTCGCGCAGCAGGCTGGCCCTGTGCAGGTCAATCAGCACAAATCGTCTTTTGTCATTGTCAAACAGGACGTTGTTAAGGTGAAAATCCGGTTGAAATACGCCGGATTCGGCAATCTTGTGGATAAATATCGCAAATTTTTCAATCAGGCGGTTTTTTTCCTTTCTTCCGAGCTGCCTCCAGCCTGTGTCAAGGAATGTCTCAAGGTCAGTGCCGTTAACAGCCCTGGCCGCGAAATAACTCCATTCTCCATGCTGGCAGTACGCGGCAGGAGGCGCGGTAAGGCCGTGCCTGTCAAGGCGGCGGGCAATTTCATACTCCCTTTTAGCCTGGTCTGCGAAAATCTGCCTTAACCGTCCCGCTCTGAATGCCTTTATGTAGAATCCGTCTGCCATGAAAACCTTGCGGTCCGCTGTCTCCTTGACCGGAACTGTTCTGCCAGGGTTGTCCGGCTTGAAACCGGGGTCTGTAATCTCCCATGAAGAGGCAGGTGGGAAGGGAAGGGGGCCTTTTCTTTTCAATGTCCGAACCCCCGGGAAGATATTACAGCCTCAAAGACTTCATCTGTTGATATAAGGGACATGCAGTCAGCATCCACGCAGTATTTTTCAGCGCAGTCAGGGCATGGAGCGGGCTTTTTTATGACCGTATGCAGGTGCGGGTCCTGGATGGGGCCGGTTCTTTCAGCGTGGGTGGGCACAAAGAGGGATACAGTGGGGGTGCGGACCGCCACGGCGACATGAAGCGGGCCTGTATCATTGGTGACAAGTATATCAAGCCCCTTTACAAAGGCAGGCATGTCTGCGATATCCACCTCTCCGGCCACGTTTATTATACGGTCTTCCGGCATACCTGCCCTTGTCATGGCGGCAACGGTTTTCCGCGTCCTCTTCTCTTCGGAAGGGCCGCCCATGGCCACTATTACCGTCCGGCTGGAAAAGTCGCCAAGGCGGGCGGCCAGCGCGGCAAAATTTTCAGATGGCCATGTCTTGTATTGTCCTGACGCGTGGAGCTGAAAACCTGTTTTGATGTATCTCCCGCTGTCTGAAAGCCCGTGTGAGGCAAAGAGCCCTTCCATGAACCCTGTTCCTTCTTCTTCAGAAACGGAAAGCTCCATCCTTTTGTCATCTTCCGTGTTGAACCTCTGTCCGGTTACACGCTCAACCAGCGCAAGCCTGTGTTCAACGGCATGTTCAGTGCCATGCCAGACCATCCTTTCTGAAAGCAGGTCAGCCACATGTTCGTCACGCTGCCCCACTCTAAGGATAAAGGGTATGCCGGCGAGCCTGGCTGCCTGTACAGGGCAGGGGTCGCTGTCATGAAACACAAGGCATATGTCATAGTTGCCCTGCCGCAGCCTTTTCAGAAGTGAAAAACTGTTTTTACACCCCCCTGCGTATGGTATTATTGCATCCGCATAGGGGATTTTTGCAAACAGCGGAAGAAATTTTTCCCGTGCGAGCAGGTCTGTTTCCGCATGTGGCATTGCTTTTTTTATGGCCCTCAGGGCAGGGACGGCAAAGAGGGTGTCTCCAATGGCAGTGGAGGAGATTGCAAGAATACGCTTCACCCTTGAGATATCCAGCTCATCAATGGCCCGCAGAGGTTGCATACCCTGTTTTTTCAGGTTAAAAAATGTGTTCCAGGTAAATCTGTACAGTTTTTTTATCATTATGGTCACTGGTTATTGAACTGTGAGACAACATTTTCATCAGCTCTGACTTCCGTTCAGGTTCCAGGAAATATACAGTTTAAAAAAATAAAGGAAAGCCCCATAACATACATCTTTTGCCTGAAATTTATGCCTTGATTAAAAAAAAATCTTCATATTGCCTCGAAGGGATGGTGACATGCATCTTTTTTTGCCTGGTATTTCTCATACCGTTCCATACAGGCGCGACAGCAAGATACATGCTTGCCGGACTTCTTGATACATGCTGTCTGCTCCTTTTTTGGCAGTCCGGCGGAAAAACCGCAAAAAGGCTCGCGCAAAGGGCAGGGCGTCTTGTTTCGACCCCTCTTTTCCTTAGCATGATTATGCTATTCGCTGCTGCCGTCCTCTCACTTATCTTTACCCCTGACATATCCCGTTCCATTGCCGCCACAGGTGAGGAGTTTGCCCTTAACTTCGTCACCTTTTTTCTGCTTATGCTCTTTTCAGCGGAATTTGGAGCGGAAACAGACTGGATTTCAGGCTTTCTCATTATAAATGCCATGTTTGTTGCGATCTATGCGGGAGTGATGCTGCAATGGTTCCTTGCGGCCGGGGGCTCCCTCTGGTTTGTGAAATCTGAAATATTGAATCCGGATGTCCTGTGGTGGCTTCCCCCTGATATAACAGTGATGGAGGCGTCAGGGCTTGACAGGATTTTGAGTTACGGCGACGGCAACACCCTTTTTAACGGCATCAAGCACTCAGCCCTTTATCTGACGCTGTTTCTTTCCTTTGCAACTGTAGCCATTGCGGTTAAAAAGCATTTTCACCTCGCGCTGTTTCTCTTTTTTTCAGATATCCTGCTTATTGTTTCAACCACTAAACGCTGCGCAATGGTTGCCGCCGCAGCAGGCATTATGTTGTCAGCAATGTTTTTCTCTTCTTTAAGGAGATATGTGGCGGCAGCCATTGTGATATTACTGGTAATCGTGGTCTTGATAATCGGGTCTGATAAAAACAGATATCTTGTCAGGGAGAACTGGAACCTTATTTTAAAAGGAGAGATCGGCAGGGCCATGGAGCAGGGAGGTTCAATACCGTTACGCATATGCGCTTACCGTGAATTTGCCGCCGAGCTGGCGGATAATCCTTTCAGAGGCACAGGTCCCGCCCGTAAAAACATACAAAAGGCGTATCCTGAAACAGTGAGCAGATGCGGACTCATACACGGACACAACAGTTTCCTGAATATGGCTCTTTACACAGGCGTGCAGGGCATGATCCTGCTTTGCGCCGTAATATATTTTCAGGCTGAAATCCTGCTGCGTTGCCGGATTGGGGAAGGCAGGGGGGGAGATCGGGAGCTTGCCTCTGCAATTTTTCTTTTTATGGTAATGTTCTGGGGTGCCAACATGTTTATGGACGGATTCCGTCACGGTTCTGCCCTGCTTTACTGGCTGGTTACAGCCGTTGGCACAGGCAGGGCATTTGCGGCAACAGATGATGACGCGTCATGATTGTTGCGCTAATATGCCTATTGAAAAAGTATAATTCCACCTTCTGTTATGAAAGAGAATCTTCAGAAATATGAGAGATATTACACGACATTTCGCAAGACCTGATTACAGCAAGCCCCTTCTGGAGCTCACCCCTGCCCAGCGGGACCGTCTGTGGCTGCAGCTCGCCAAGATTTATGACAGGAAGACGGCTGACGACACCATGCCGGAACTTGAGCGGATAATGAAGGTCTATTATGCCTGCAAACCCAAAGGCCTCAGGGAGCATGACGCAAAGTTCAGCCCTGAAAAACGGTTTTCAGAGCGGGATCTTATGCTTATAACCTATGGAGACCTGCTTAAGGGCGAGGGGGAAACGCCTCTGGAGACCCTGAACATCTTTCTGCACAGGTGGAAGGTCCTCAGAAAGATTGTGAGCATCATACATCTCCTGCCGTTTTTCCCATATTCGTCAGACAGGGGTTTTTCAGTGATGAATTACAGGGCTGTTGACCCCCGTCTCGGTTCATGGGGAGATATTTCAGCCCTTGATGAAAAATTCAAGCTGATGTTTGACGGTGTGCTTAACCACGTCTCGTCCCACAGCATGGTGTTTCAGCGGTTTCTTGATGATCATCCTGCAAACAGGGATTTTTTTGTCTCCTACGACTCCCCTGACGAGATCAGCATGGATGACCTTTCAAAGATTTTCAGGCCGCGTCTGAGCGATATACTTACAAGGTTTTACAGCATCAAGGGGCCCAAGTATGTATGGACAACCTTTTCAAGCGACCAGGTTGACCTCAATTACAAAAATCCCGGGGTACTCCTTGCCGCTGTTGAGATACTCCTCTTCTATGTGCGTCAGGGCGCTGACCTCATCAGGCTGGACGCGGTTACATTCCTCTGGTCAGAACTTGGAACAAGTTGCGCCAACCTGTGGGAGACCCATGAAATTGTAAAGTTTTTCAGGGCCGTGCTTGACATGGTGGCCCCATGGACAATACTCGTCACAGAGACCAATGTGCCCCACAGGGAAAATGTGGAATATTTCGGCAATGGTTATAATGAGGCCCAGCTTGTCTATAACTTTACCCTGCCACCGCTTGTGTTGTACACAATATATAAAGAAGACAGCTCAATGCTTACCAGGTGGGCTTCCGGCCTTGAGTATCCATCGCCTGCGGCAACCTTTCTCAATATCCTTGACACCCATGACGGCATAGGGCTTATGGGGGTCAAGGAGCTGTTGGGCGAGGATGATATTTTCTACATGATTGAATGCGCCAAGGAGAGGGGGGCCCTTGTCTCCTTCAGGACAGGGGAGAAAAACATAAAGGAACCCTATGAGATAAATTCAACATGGTTCAGCGCCATAAACGGCAGGATGGAGCAGGACCCGGAAGGGCTGCGTTTTCAGGTGCGTCGATATGTTGCCTCACGGGCTATTCAACTGGTGCTTAAAGGTGTGCCGGCCATCTATTTCCACGGGCTTGTGGGAAGCGAAAACGATGTGGCCGCGGCAATCGAGTCACATTCAAGGCGTGACATAAACAGGATGTCAATAGAGGCCCATGAGATAATGAGGCAGCTTGGGCAACCGTTTTCCCGCATAAGAATGCTGCGCGACGAATTTGGCCCCATGCTGCTTCAGAGGGTCAGGAGAAAGGCGTTCCATCCATCGGGCAGGCAGAAGATATGGGATTGCGGTTCCAGGCTGTTTGTTGTAATGCGGAGTTCAGTGGATGGTTCAGAGCATGTTTTATGTATCATCAAT
>CAYXYO010000185.1:0-12912 GCA_964469365.1 uncultured Desulfobacterales bacterium
CGTTGACGTTTGGCGTTGACGCGGTGTTAAGGCCCGCGAGCATGACAGCGGCAGTGACGGCAACAACGGCTCGCCTGATTTGCTGCCTGTGCTTGCGGACTGTTTCTTTCGCGGCGCGTGCCGTGTCAGCAAGTTTATCAAATTTATCGCTGAGTTTATGAAAGATTGTCTTCATGGCAAAGCTCCTGCTGTTAACTTTTGTCAATCAATTATCGGTTGTTGGCTGTCGGCATGGTCAACCGGATTTGAATCAGGCATGGCTGATATTAACGGCCCATGCCTTGTGTTTCAAGCCGGGGGTGTTGGCCGGAATTTGTTGTTAATCACACAAAAAGGAGCCACCATTGCGAGTCAGACAGTATGGAATCCAGTTATGTTTAAATTCCCGCTTCCTCTCCAAACTGCCCTTGCCGTATATAAACATTTTATGATATATAATTTCATATATCAGGGACACAAATACAGGCCATGCGCTCACGGCCTGTCTGCAAAAAATAGAGGAACCGACAATTATGAAAACAGACGAGATAATATATACCAGGGTGGACGAGGCCCCTGCCCTGGCCACATTTTCACTGCTGCCAATACTCCGATCCTTCACAAGGGATTCAGGCATCTCCTTTGTGGAAAAGGACATCTCCCTGGCCGGTCGCATATTGGCGGCCTTTCCTGAAAGGCTTACGCCTGACCAGAGAGTGCCTGACCATCTGGCGGAACTGGGCAGGATGGTAAAGGAGCCGGGAACCAACATAATCAAGCTGCCCAATATCAGCGCGTCCGTTCCACAGCTCACAAGCGCCATCAGGGAGTTGCAGAAACAGGGGTATGACCTGCCAGACTATCCTGAGAATCCGTCTGACAGCAGTGAAGAGGAGGTACAGGCAAGGTATGCCAGGGTGCTTGGAAGCGCGGTCAATCCTGTGCTCCGGGAGGGAAATTCAGACAGAAGGGCGCCTGCCGCAGTGAAAAAGATAGGTCTTAAAAAACCTCACCGCATGATGAAACCCTGGCCGGAAGATTCCAGGGCAAGGGTGGCCCACATGAGTGAAGGCGATTTTTATGGAAGTGAAAAATCCATCACCCTTGACCGGCCCTGCGAGGCCCGTATCGAGTTTGTTGACAGAAACGGTGATATTACCACCCTGAAGGAGAGCCTGCCCCTGCTTGAAGGCGAGGTTGTTGACGCCTCGGTAATGAGCGTTGCGGCCCTGAGACGTTTCTACGCGGAACAGATCAAGGCGGCAGGAGAGGAGGGCCTGCTTCTTTCCCTGCATCTCAAGGCAACCATGATGAAGGTTTCCGACCCTGTAATGTTTGGCCATTGCGTATCCGTTTTCCTTGATGATGTTCTGAAAAAACATGCTGACGCAATGGACGGGCTTGGTTTCAATCCCAATAACGGCATGGCTGACCTTTACGCGAGGCTGGAAAAGCTGCCAGGGGACAAACAGGCTGAAATCAGGGCGGACATAATGGACGCCTTTGACAGAAAATGCGAATTTGCCATGGTTGATTCATCAAAGGGCATCACAAACCTTCACCTGCCCAACAACATCATTATTGACGCATCAATGCCCGTATTTATAAGGGACGGGGGCCGGATGTGGGGGCCGGATGACAAGCTGCGCGACGCCATTGCCATGGTGCCTGACCGGAGTTACGCTACAATATATCAGGAAGTGATTGATGACTGCAACAGAAACGGGGCCTTTGATCCTGCAAGGATGGGGACAGTGGGCAACGTAGGGCTCATGGCCCAGAAGGCAGAGGAGTACGGCTCCCATGACAAGACCTTTGAGGCCCCTGGAGAGGGAAGAATCAGGGCTGTTGACACGGCCACCGGAGAGGTGCTTCTTGAACAGGCTGTTGAAACAGGCGACATCTTCCGCATGTGCCAGACAAAGGACCTGCCCATACGGGACTGGGTAAAACTGGCTGTGAGCAGGGCGCGGATTACCGGCCAGCCGGCAGTTTTCTGGCTTGATGAAAACCGGGGCCATGACAGGGAGATCATTGCAAAGGTCAGGCAGTACCTGCCTGACCACGATACCACCGGCCTTGACATACGCATTATGAAACCGGAAGATGCCATGCGGTTCACACTGGAACGTATCAGGCAGGGCAAGGATACCATAGCCGTAACAGGCAATGTGCTGAGGGACTATCTCACAGACCTTTTTCCGATCCTCGAAATAGGAACCAGCGCCAAGATGCTTTCCATTGTTCCATTGATGAACGGAGGCGGTCTTTTTGAGACAGGCGCCGGCGGCTCGGCCCCAAAACATGTACAGCAGTTTCTTGAAGAGGGACATCTGCGCTGGGACTCCCTTGGGGAGTTCTGCGCCCTTGTGCCATCCTTCGAACATGTCGCCGCGACACACGGAAATCCTCTCGCGGCCCTGTTTGCCTCGACCCTTGACCAGGCCATTGAACAGTATCTTGAAAATGAAAAATCCCCGTCCAGAAAGGTAAACGAACTGGACACGCGGGGAAGCCATTTTTACCTGGCCCTTTACTGGGCAAGGGCGCTTGCCGCCCAGGAGCAGGACATGGGTCTGAAAAAACGCTTCGCCGGAATTGCCGGTGCGCTGACATCAAATGAGGAGGCCATCATAAACGAGATGAACACTGTCCAGGGCGACCCTGTTGACATCGGCGGATACTACCATCCTGACCGTGAAAAGACCGCCGGGGCAATGAGGCCAAGCAAGACATTTAACGCCATAATGGATGGTTAGGCAGTATCCGGCCGCAAACCCGGGCGGGAAACATGCCTGACAACTACTTGATATGCCCATAAAAACGGAAAAACATTTTTCATCCAAAGGCGTCTGCCAACCTAATTGAGGCTGGATGCAATTTCCCGTTTAAAGAGATGGATGATTGCCATCTCTTCTTTCAAATATGAAAAGAGATGAAAAATTGACAAAAAACAGTGCAGGTTATCCTGCGGGGGAACGATCAAATAATTGAGTCATAGTTAAGCAAAAATAATTGCGCAAGTTACAAAAAGGAGCAAAACGATGACACACATTGCCCACCGAAACGTGTCACTTATTGTCCGATTCATTTTTTGTCTGTTTTGTCTCATTGCCTATGCCTGCCCTGGCAATGCGGCATCCATTGCAAAATCCGGATTTGACTTTCCGGCCCTTTTTGATGAATCGGTCGCGCTCCACGCGAGGCAGGACGGATTCCAGCTTGTTGTAAAGGAAAACAGGTGCGCCGTTGTCCCCAAAAACCATGAAGAGATGACAGCGTGCCTTGAATTTCATACAGGCTGGAACCCTGTCGTATCAGGTTTCAGCGCTGTTGACGAAATCCAGGCTGTTGGCAACCCTGTCGGCAGGGACGACAATTTCATACTTGATTTCTCAGGTTATTTTCATGCTGACACAGCAGGCATATGGGCATTTTCCATAAACTCTGCCTCTGCCGCCGAACTTTTGATAGACGGTCTCATAATCTCGTCATGGTACGGCTCTCACCCGGAAGGCGGCCCCTATGAAGAACATTCATCAACGACATACCTGAGGCCCGGCTGGCACCACGTCAGGCTTCTGTACGCCGCGGGCGCGGGAAATCACTTTGTCAATGCTGTCTTCGCGCCGCCCGGGGAAGGCGGATGGCTGCCCCTTTCCGTCTCCATGCTGGATATAAAAAGCCTTCCGCTCAAACCGGGCATTCTGGTTACAACACATCTTGCCATGGAGGATGACGCGCCTCAAGATGAACTCGAACTTTTCCACGCGGTGGAACGTGCTTCCATGGCAGACGCGCTTCATTCAGGACACAGTATAATTGACTCCCTTGATCTTGACGAAAACCCCCACGGAGACGATGGCAACTTTACGGCTCGCTTCAGCGCGTGGTTCCAGGTAGCCGAAACGGACAGGGGCACATGGACATTCGCGGTCAACTCCGCAGACGCATCCAATCTTGAGATAGATGGAACAGAGGTTGCCTCATGGTATGGCAGCCATGCCTCAGCGCCTGATTCAGACCACAGCCGTTCAGGCGCCATTACCCTCGAACCCGGCTGGCATGAACTGGTTTGCAGATACGCATCGCCCGGGGACGGCTCCCCACGGATGCTTGTCTCCTTCAAAAAACCCGGTTCAACACAATGGCACACCCTGTCAAGCGCCAACCTTTCACTAATGACCGCTGGCACCGACCTTGACAACGATGGAATCCCCAATGATCTCGAAACCATAATAGGGACCTCAGCCGAAACGCCGGACAGCGACCTCGATATCCTGGCAGACCTTGCCGAGATGATGCTTGGAAGCGATCCGCTGAAGGCAGACTCCAACGGCGACGGACTTGGCGACTATTCCGAAATAATATCAGGCCAGTTCAACGCAACCACCGGCAGGTATGACAACATATGGAACAGCGACAATGACGGCGATCAGGTCCCTGACGGCCTGGACCTTTCGCCAGGAGCCACCACTACCGCCCATGACACATTCAGTTTTGAGGTGACCACATCCGGGAAATCAACCTACCTTGAATTTCAGGTGCGTCCCGCCAACTCCATGAACCTGATGCTCATGAACCAGAAGTGGGACTGGCCATACGATGACAAGGGCAACATGCAGGACAGGGACAACTCCACTGAGGATATAACCCTGGTGCCAATGCTTGTCCTCACCACAAACATGGCGCCGGCGCAAAACGACGTAAAGGACGCCGGGATACAGATTACCAATGACATAAAAATGAACGGCTTTGACGGCAGGTTCAGGCACGGCGACGGCTTTGCCGTGGGAGATGTCCTGGGTTCAGGTCACAGGCAGACCATTGTCGCCTGGGACAAGACCCATAAAATATCCATATATGACAGTGCCGGAGTGCTCAAAAAACGTTTCCTGTCAAAATTTTCCCAGGGAGACCTGCTGCTTGCCGCTGACGTATGTGATGACGAAAAGGACGAGATCGTGGTGCTGCACAGGGGTGACGGCAAGCTGTACGTTTACGAGGGCGGCGGACAACTGCTTACAAGCCATGAAATGGACTTTGACATATACAGTGAAGCATCCATTGCCGCTGCCGGAGACTATGCCAACGCATGGTCGACAATTCGCGGACCCATGGATTTAAAGGAAGAGATCGTAATCGGGAATCCTGACTCCGGGAAACTCCGCGTAGTTGGAGTGGAGCATTACAGTAACGGCAATATATGGCGGCTTACCTCATATTTTTCCAGCGCCGGGTTGTTCACCCCTGACGACGGACTTGCCATGGCGGACGTTGACGGAGACGGCAAGGATGAAATAGTTGTTGCCGGAAATGTTGACGACGTGCTCAACATATACCACTACGAAGGCTCATTCTACAACCAGCCTTCCGGTTACTGCTCTTCTTCCACTGTCTTCTGCAAGGCGTTCAGCCTGTCGCATTTTGACTTTGACCTGAGTGACTCCATTGCGGGAATGGACGCCGTGCCTTCCGATGACCCATCCTCTCCCACATATGGAGACGAGATAGTTGTATTCAAAAAGAGCGGACTGATACAGATATACACAGAGACTTCCAGGGTGCAGAGCCCCGACAGGGCTGACTATTCCGACAACCCAGCGATAACCTCATTTCCCGCTGCCACATTCAGGAAGTATATGGCAATGGGAGATATAGACGGAGACGGGACAGACGAAACCCTGATAGGGACATACTTCATAATGGGCAAGCAGTATATATTCATCCTGGATCAGGATCAAAATATTACAGACAAAATTCCCGTGCAGTTCCGCTACCATGACACCCTGCTCGCTGCCGACATACTCGGAGACGGCAAGGACGAGATTATCGTCCTCAGTGCCAGTGACGGCAAAATGCGCATATATGATCGGCACGGCAATATTCTGAATGTCAAATCAGTCTCATACCATCAAAACAGTGTTGGCATCGTTGCTGATTATACACGCCATGGCAAGGAAGATGTGATTGTTGGAGACCCTGAAACCGGCAAAATATATGTTTACAGCATTGAAAGCAGCGGCAACCTTGTCACAGTCGCCTCCTCAGGGGAGATGTTCACTGAAAACGACGGACTTGCCACCGCTGATATTGACGGTGACGGAGCGCTTGAACTCCTTGTCGCCCATGACCTTGACAACATCCTGAAAATCTACAGAAATAAATTGGGAAGACTCCCGTTTACGCCTGCCGGGGAACTGGTAAATTTCAATTTTGACAAGGGTTGCAACATGGCAGGCATTGACGTGCTTCCGTCATCCGACCCGGAAGACCATCTCTCAGGCGCAGAGATCGCTGTTTTCATGCCAGACGGCAAGGTGGAACTTTACAACGAGGTTAAAAAACTGAGTAATGACGGAGAAGAGTCTGTTGACTACTCATCCTTTGACGCAACCGCCGCAGATGACGTGGCAGGAGACCCCTCCGCGGAAATAGTTGTGGCATCAGACACCACAGGCATTGTAAACATTTACAACACCAGATACAAAAAGGCCTTCATCCCCCTCTCCCCTGTAACTGACAATGGGGGGACAGTGGCATTCCAGGGCCGCATGATATACTCGGCAACCGGAGACGGGCCGGTTACCCTGAACGCTGATGTAAAACTTGTATGGTTTGTCATGGGCAACACCGATTCCGAAGAAGAACCGGATGCCAACCGTCCCATAGTGCTTGCCCAGTATGAAGACCCGTTTATCATTACCGGCTTTTCAGCAACAGAACAGCGCTCCTTCCGCCTGGCGGTCGCCTATTCAGGTGACCGTGAAAACACTGCCCTTGCCTACAATGTAATGAAAGAGAAATTCATACATGGACAGGACAGTATTGTCCAGGGACTTGACCACGCGCATGACCTGGTACAGGACCTGGCCTGGCAGCAGGATGAATTCAGAAACGATCACGAGGCATACCAGTGGATGGAGACCAGGCTCCAGGAGCTTGTCACCTCGCCCGGGACCCTGCCGGCAGGCATCCAGCCAATTATGATGGTTCAGGAAAACATGGCGGTGGCAAGCGGCCTTGAGGCCTTCGCCTCTGTAAACGGCACGGCAACCATGGAATCTTTCAGCATGGACCTTAATGCCCTTGATGCTGACACCACCCATTCCATCCAGTTGAACTGGTATGACACCACCCTTCAGCAGACCAGGCCTGTCACCATGGAGAGGCTTGGGGAGGCATTTGATTCATGGGGCTATTCAGACAGGGAGTGGGATGTTGCAATGGCATTTGCCGCATCTGCCTCTGTGCCGAATTTTGCCGACGCGGAATCATGCCGCGTATGCTATCCGGAACATTATACATTACAGGATTGGACACAAAAGGCCTGGAAAGTCCTGAAAAACGTCTTCTGGAACGGCATACGCGAAGGAAGCCGCATAAAGGGCGCCATAACGGTAGCAAAAGATTACAGAGCGGCGGCAAGCGCAAGGAGATTTGCCACTGCGAGCTACACATGGAAGGAATTTTACCGGGCAGGGATTACAAGCACAGGGGAAGCCGGGCTGTTTTCAAGGCTGATGAGCAAGATTAAGACTTCGGCCCTTGGCAGGTCAATGAGCATGGCAATAAAACTGACAGGGGCCAGGCTTGGCGCCCTGGTTCCGTCCCTGGGCAACATCTCTTCCCGCGCAAACCAGTTTTTTTTCATTTGCCAGGGACTTGCGGTCAGTTCAGTTCCTGATGAAATGGGGCGGTCCCATAATGGCAGTCGGTTACGCAATTTACATGTATGTTGCCATTGGCTCGGCCACAAACTGGTCCGCCTCGGGCACGGCACTGGCAAACCTGTATTTTACCTACTATCTCGTGTACGGCCTGGTACTCGAACTCATTATTGCCACCACACCCATAGGGCCGGTAATAGCCGCTATAGTCATTGCCGCGGACTTTGTCTATTCACTCTGCCATGACGGAGAATGGTTCTCCAGTCATGTAATTCACTGGATAGCTGAAAATCTGACAGATACCGTGCAGGTGGACCCTGATTTCAAGATTACGGATTCACGTGTCACTGTCAGCGATTACCGTGGAAACGGCATCACCGTGGGCGACAGGTTTGAATTCAGGTTCAGGGCGACAGAAACAATATGGAAGGCAAAAAATACCGTGTCTGACCTACCTGATGTACCCTACCTTCCTTTATTTCCATATTCATCAGGGGGAGGACTCACAAATGGAGAGGGGTACGATGCAGATGATGCGGCATGGGACATGCGTCACAGTTACATCACCCCACGTACATGCATGATCGAACGGAGAACCTTGACCTTACCGTCCCTGTTTGGCATTGAAAATGAGATAACACTACCCATGTGTACGGAGGAATCTGAACGATTCAGGGCGGGCAACACCAGGTTCCTGGTAAAAAAATCCGTGAATGACGACCGGAAGAGGAGGGTATGGGATTTTGGAACGTGGATTGAACCAACCATGCCGGCCATAAACTTTAAGGCCTGGCTGGGGGTGTGGACAAACATGAAAATTTATTACGGACAATGTGCCGGAGACCAGTGCGACAGGCAAAGTATTACCCATCGTTTCAGCAATTACTCCACTGTTTATTTTGATGTTCTCCCTGATTCACTCGAAGATTTCAGGACATGGGCTGATTCCGCGCTGACGCCCCTTGACAGGGACGGGGACGGTCTGCTGGACAGGAACGAGACAGGGACATCAGGCCCCCTGGCAGGCCCATGGTTCAACATTCACGGTCCTGACCGGAATAACAAGGAAGGATTCCTTGCCGCGTCCTCCAACCCGGCCCTGAACCGCATCTTTTTCAAGGAAGCCGACGGCACGGAAAGACAGTTATGGAAGATAAACCTGGACAATGAAGGCAATGTCAGGTTCCAGAACCGCTACCGTCTCGATTCAGGCCTCTCTTCATGGATGAGAGGAACAGACCTTGCCACCTTTGGGACATACGGCGATACGGACGCCTCGTGGCTTGCGGTGCCTGTTTTTGATTCAGGCATGTGGCTTGAGAACAGACAGAAGAGTGAGGACACGGGCATCTCCTGTTGCCTCTCCGTGCCGGAAATACGAAATGGCTTGCTGCCATCTGTTCATGTTGAATCGGTGGCTGCCACAAACAATCCGCTTCTATGGCACTTTTCAGCAGTTGGGGCAGGAACGAGTCCTGACGCAAACGATACCGACGGAGATGGCCTCAATGACAGGTTTGAAGCAATGTTATGGACCAGGGGCATTGCTCTGGATCTGTTAAACAGTGACTCTGACAACGACGGTCTGACAGACGGATTCGAGATCGCCCACGGAACCAGTCCTGTCGCAGAAGACAGTGACGGAGACGGCCTTGATGACAAGGCAGAGGTTTCAGGCTTTATGGTCACATTAAGATACAACACTGTCATCCAGTCGCTCAGGGTATATCCTGACCCTGTTCTGCCAGACAGCGACCATGACGGCTTGAGCGATTTTGACGAGGTCAACGCGTCACCCCCGACCAATCCGGTTTCAGCAGACACCGATGGAGATGGAATACCTGACGGCGATGACCCTGACCCGCTGAATCCACCGGCAGGGGCCCTGGACAGCGACCACGACGGACTGAGCGACCAGGCTGAAGGGGATGGCTGGGATGTCACTGCCACCAGGGCATCGGGCTCCACCACATGGCATGTGACAAGCAGCATCTCTTCGGCAGATACCGACGGAGACGGAACAGGCGATCTCGCTGAATACGGCTTTACAGATCCGCGCAGCCAGGATAGTGACGGAGACGGCGCGAACGACACCCTGGAGATGAAAAGGGGCATGAACCCCCTGCACTATGATTCTGACGGAGACGGACTGAGTGACAGTCTGGAGCTTGCCCTGGGCACAAATCCGCTGCTTGATGATTCTGACAACGACGGGCTGAGCGACAGCACGGAACATAACTCCACCCACACTGACCCCCTGAACCAGGATTCCGACGGAGACGGCGCCAGCGACAGGGCTGAAACGGATGCCGGGACCAACCCCATGAATGCCGACACTGACGGAGACGGACTGAAAGACGGACTGGAGATCACTCTCCGTATCAATCCCAAATCCGTTGATACTGACGGAGACGGACTGGGAGACGGACTGGAGGTGTCAATACACACCCTTCCTGACGTGGCCGATTCCGATGGCGACGGTCTGTCAGACAGCAGGGAATACAACCTGACCCATACTGACCCCCTGGACCCGGATTCTGACAACGACACCCTGACGGATCGTGACGAGCTTGAGAAGTTTTCCACTGATCCGCTGCAGTTTGACATGGATCATGACCGGTTCAGCGACAGCGAGGAACTTGCAAGGGGAACCGACCCGGCTGATGACGACAGCGACCATGACGGGCTGCAGGAGTGGCCTGAGGTGACCCGCTACCACACCAATCCCCTAAGCTCTGATTCTGACAATGACACATTAACGGACAGGGAAGAGTTGTGGCGCTGGGGCACCAATCCCAACCTGCCTGACACTGACGGAGACGGTCTGACCGACTCGTGGGACCCTGACACCTACTTCCAGTTCCCTTCAGGCATAGACATGCTCATAACCTGGGATGAAGAACGGGAAGGACAGGAGCGGTTCATCGATATGATAGATGAAATAAGCTCATACATAAACATAAATGTTACTGCGGCAAGAATTTCAGATGTCCCGGACATTACGGCATATCCCCTGATAATCATGCTTGGCGCTCCTGACGACAACGCCACGGCGGGCACTGTTGGCTACATGATGCAGCAGCTTGTCCTCCCGGAACTGAGGCAACTCATGATGGCAGAGGTCAACGCCACCGAACTTGGCCTTTCCGAAGATGAGATTGAGCAGGCTACCCTTGAAAGCATGCGGTTCAGGTTTGCCGTAAGCGGCGTCAGCACATTTAACGGTCTGCCGCCCGGAGGCAACGGCACAATGCCAGGGCCGCCGCCCTCGCCACAGACCGACCTCGGGCTTGAACACAGCCTTATAATCATGCTGACAGTTCCCATGCAGGGAGATGAATTCAAGGTTATTGCCTACCTGAGAAACCTGGCCACAATGCTGTGGAACAACTCAAAGGTGAGCAAGTGGACGACCCCTCAAAACTCGTTCAGCGTGGAGTTCACGCCTTTTACCCAGGCCGAGCTTTCCGGAAGGTTTACAGCCAACACATCCGTGGGAATGGCCGCCATTGCGGCATATAACTACATAACCACAGATGCCAGGCTTGACAGGACAAACGGCCTTCTGCCCCAAGACATAGGGCTTGACCGCTACATACTTGCCGAGGCCAATGCCACGGAGCTGTCATTGCCTCCTGTCTTGGCATCCCTCCAGGAAGCAACTGTGCGCATCTACTACAGCAATCTGGACCTTGACAACAGCATCCCGACAGATGGCGATGCCATGGATGTGGGAGACATAGATGAACAGACGATCTCCATGCTCCGCTGGGATCCCATCTCAAGGCAGTGGATTTCCCTTGACGCATCACTGCCATACGTCACATCATGCACACTGGATACAACAGACATAACCGTATCCGGGAAACCATACGACGGATACATTGAGTGCACCGTGACCGACAGACTTGGGCTCTTCACCCTTGCCGGTGCTCCAAGACCGGACAACACCCCGGCAGGACCACCTGAGGTCACGGCATCTTTCCCGGCCGACGGCTCAACAGATATTTCCCTGAACACTCCGGTAAACGTGACCTTCAGCGAACCGGTTCATGAGGAAAACCTCACGTCAATCACGGCCAGCCAGGGCATGAACATTACAAACATTACCGTCGCGCCTGACAGGATGAGCCTTTCCATATCCCATGACGCGCTCACCCCTGGAATTACATATACGATCACCATTCCGGGAGGCGCTGTGTCAGACCTTGCCGGCAATCTCAGTGAAGAGACATACGAGTTCAGTTTTACGACCGAGGCGCAGAACAATCCGCCCTTTGCCAGGGACGACCTGTTCCAGACTACTGAATCAGCGCCGGTATCAGGCATGAATGTGCTGGCAGACAATGGCAACGGCCCTGACTTTGATACAGAGGGAAGCGTCCTGACTGTAAGCCAGGTAAACGGCAATGCCGCCCTGACAGGAAGGCAGGTTGCCGGAAGCATGGGCGGCCTGTTCACCATAACTGCATCAGGGGCCTTTACCTTTGATCCGGCCGGAGAATTTGAGGGGCTTGGCGCCGGAGACAACAGCACCACCTCGGTGACCTATACCATCACCGACGGCGCGGAAACGGCAACTGCCACGGTATCTGTAACGGTGTTTGGCGAAAACGATTCGCCTGTAATGAGCTCTGACAACAGATCTATCGGAGATATAAAGGAAAACTGCGGCGACGACGACCATGACGGCGCTGACGGTGATGATGACGCCTATAACAGCTACAACAACCAGGGCACCAGCGTGGCCTCTCTTCTCGCCTCAGCCGGGACTGTAACCGACCTTGACAACGACTCCTTTGGCATTGCCGTTACCGGACTCGTTTCCCGGAACGGGACATGGCAATATCTGGCAGACTGGTCAGGGGAATGGCACGACATACCGGCAGGCGTCAGCGATTCATGGGCGCTCTTGCTTGACTGGCAGGCCCGCGTCAGATTTGTTCCGGAACTTAACCATTACGGAACTGACAACGGTTACATAATGGTCAGGGCCTGGGATCAGAGCAGACATGCTAACGGAGAGATGACAACAACCTCTGGCGACGACTCCTTTTCATTATCGCATTCCAGGGTAGGCGTTACCGTGTGGCATGATCCAGGTTCTGAAAACCTCTTTGCCGATGACGACGGAGACGGCGTTCCCAACAATCAGGAGGACGTAAACGGAAACGGCCACCTTGATGATGACGACAGCGACGGAGACGGCATACCTGACTACCTTGACAATGACGACGACAATGACGGCTTTGTTGAGCCGCCA
>CAYXYO010000186.1:0-17734 GCA_964469365.1 uncultured Desulfobacterales bacterium
CTCCATCAATCCCGAGCCATGCGAGCTTATGTACTTCAGGAGCACTCGACTCCACCTTTACCTGTTTAATGAACTTCCCAACCGAGACGTGCATCTTGTTGAGGAAAAAATTGGGATAAAGGCCGATCCAGAAAATAAAGACCACCAGTGGAGCCAGGTAGAGGCATTCCCTCAGGCTCATATCCTTGAGCTTGAGATTCTTCTCATTGGTAACCTCTCCGTAAAACACTCTCTGCACCATCCAGAGCATATAAACAGCGCCGAGGATGACGCCGCTGGCAGCAAGGACAGCAGCCAGCTTGTTGGCCTTGAATGTCCCGAGCAGTATCAGGAACTCGCCTACAAATCCGTTGGTGGTAGGCAGACCTATGGATGAAAGTGTCACGACAAGAAATGTAGTCGCATAAATCGGCATGATCTTCGCGATTCCACCATATTCACTGATAAGCCTTGTATGGCGTCTCTCATACACTATCCCCACGAGCAAAAAGAGAGCGCCTGTTGATATGCCGTGGTTTATCATCTGAAGGACAGAACCTTCAACGCCCTGACTGTTCAACACATAAAGACCCAGCATGCAGTATCCCAGGTGAGAAACAGAAGAGTAGGCAACCAGCTTTTTTATATCCGGCTGCACCATGGCAACAAGTGCGCCATATATTATACCTATTACTGAAAGAGTGATAATTAACGGGGCGAAAAACGCCGATCCCTCAGGGAAAAGCGGCATGGCAAAACGCATAAAGCCATAGGTACCCATCTTCAGAAGTATGCCCGCAAGGATAACAGAGCCTGCGGTAGGGGCCTCCACATGGGCGTCAGGCAACCATGTATGAAACGGGAACATCGGAACCTTTATGGCAAATGCCAGGGCAAATGCCGCAAAGAAAAGTATTTCAAAGTTATGGGTGAGATCCGTGCCGTAGAGGCTCAACAGGTTGAATGTAAGCTCTCCTGTCTGCTCCCTGTGAAAATAGACCAGACCGATGATACAGACCAGCATGAGCAGGGAACCTACGGCAGTATAAAGGAAAAACTTTATGGCCGCATATATCCTTCTTTCTCCTCCCCAAACACCTATTATGAGATACATGGGGATGAGCATCAGCTCCCAGAATATATAGAAGAGAAAGAGGTCAAGAGCGACAAATGTTCCAAGCATGGCGGTTTCAAGAACCAGTATGGCAATCTGAAACTCCTTGACCCTCTTCTCCACTGCCGACCATGTTGACAGGATAGTAACAGGTGTCAGAAAAGTGGTTAAAAGCACCAGCCAGAAAGATATGCCGTCCAGACCAAGATGATATCTGATCCCGTAGGATGGAATCCATTCGGCATTTTCCACAAACTGGAAATCGCTTACTCCGGGATCAAAGCCGAAGTATATTCTCAACGACGCGATAAACACAAAAATCGAGAATATTAACGACACCCATCGAATAATCTTTTTACCGTTCTCGGTCTGCTGAGGTATGAACAGCATTGCCAGTACCCCAAGCAAGGGAAGGAACGTGACGTTTGTCAGTATAGAAGCATTCATAATCTATCCCTGATTCCTCTCGGTTAAACTTTCATGTTGCACCGACCACCCTGTGCAACATCCCTGAGTATGATAATGCAGGTGAACTCCCCCGGCATTTTCCATATCAACTCCTGCCAGTCTGTTCATCAGCGGCATCCCATGTAAAAGAACATGACGGCAACAACGCCCAGGAGCATAAAGGCCCCGCAAGTCTGGACATAACCGTTATGCACAAGCCTGAAACCTGCGGAGCACTGCCGCACAAGCCTGGCCGGGCCATTAACCCCATATCCGTCAACGCATATCACATCAATTACCTTCCACAGGAATATGGAAAAGTAATAAATCGGTTTGACCACGATAAAATCATATATCTCATCAACATAATATTTGTTGTATACCAGTTTGTGATGGGCCGCGTAGAGAGAAGCCAGCTTTTCAGGCAGTTCATCGCCCTTCTGCATATAGATCACATATGAAACTGTTATGCCGATGAGTGCTATCACAACCGAAAGGGTCATCATGAAGCCTTCAAAGAAGTGAGAATGATGGGCCTCTCCGCCAATGGTTGAGACAATATGCATGGAGTGTTCAAAGACCGGTTCAAGAAAATGCTCCAGCACATTGGGAATATGGCCTAGATTCTGACCAAGGAGGTGAGGCATTCCCAACCATCCGCCACATATTGAAAGACCTGCCAGGACCATAAGCGGAAGGGTCATGCTGATCGGTGACTCATGGAGATGATGAGCCTGTTCCTCAGTGCCACGAAACTTGCCGTGAAATGTCATGAAAATAAGCCTGAACATATAAAATGCCGTGATACCGGCGCCAACCGAGCCGAGGAACCATACGAACTTGCCTGCCACAGGAAAGTACGGACTGGTAAAGGCCTTCCACAGGATTTCATCCTTGCTGAAAAAACCGGCAAAGGGAGGCAGACCGGCTATTGCCAGGGTGGCAATGAGCATGGTGGCGTAGGTTATGGGCATTTTCTTCGCAAGACCGCCCATGTTGCGCATATCCTGATCACCGCCCATGGCATGAATGACCGAGCCTGAACAGAGGAACAGACATGCCTTGAAAAATGCGTGTGTCATCAGATGAAAAACGCCGGCCCAGTAGGCAGTAACACCAACCCCGATAAACATGTAGCCGAGCTGACTTACCGTGGAATATGCCAGCACCTTCTTTATGTCGTTCTGCAGCACGCCTATGGTGGCAGCCATCAGCGCGGTAGCGGCGGCGATAATGGACACCACAAGCAGGGCAGTGGGCGCGAGCGTGTAAAGAATGTTGGAACGAGCTATCATGTAAACGCCCGCGGTTACCATGGTTGCCGCATGTATGAGGGCTGACACCGGAGTAGGACCAGCCATGGCGTCAGGCAGCCATACATACAGTGGAATCTGCGCGGACTTGCCTGTGGCGCCCACGAACATTAGCAGGCAGATAGCTATCATCACCGGCGAGTTGAAGGCCAGATGACCGGACTCATACATTTCAAGGGCCCTTGGAAAGACCTCGTCATAGGAGATGCTTCCAAAGGTTACAAACATAAGAAAAAGGCCAAGCACAAAGCCGAAGTCGCCTATCCTGTTTACAACAAAGGCCTTTTTACCCGCATCCGCATTGGCATCGCCCTGATACCAGAAACCTATGAGAAGATATGAAGCAAGACCAACGCCTTCCCAGCCTACAAACATGACCAGATAGTTGCCTCCAAGCACCAGCATGCACATAAAGAACACAAACATGTTGAGGTACGCAAAATACCTCCAGTATGAAGGTTCATCATGCATGTACCCTGTACTGTAAATATGAATCAGGAAGCTGATACCCGTGACAATAAGTATCATCGTAGCAGAAAGGGGGTCGATCATGAAAGCAAGGTTGACATGCACGTTGCCAACAGAGATCCAGTCCCACAACACCTGACTGATAACCCTGTGTTCAGCGGGAAGCTGCAACAGGTCATACCACAAGGTGGCAGCCACTATAAAGGAAAAGCCAATAACTCCACAACCGATGAAGGATACTATACCCTTACCGAGTCTCTTGCCGAATATCCCGTTAATAAGGAAACCGACAAGGGGAAACAGGGGAATCAGATAAATGAAATTTTCCATAACAGACCCTACCACTTGAGTACGTTAAATTTATTGATGTCAACTGACTTGACGTGCCGGAACAGGGCAATCAGTATGGCAAGCCCCACAGCGACCTCAGCCGCGGCCACGGCAAAAATAAACAGCACCATCACCTGCCCGGCCATGTCGGCCCTGAATGCCGAAAAGGCGACCAGCATCAGATTGACCGAACTCAACATCAGTTCAACAGACATGAACAGGATCAAGGCATTACGTCTTGTGACAAATCCTATGGCCCCTAGTCCGAAGAGTATGGAGGCAAGAATAATATATTGTGTCAACTCTCCCATCATAAGAACCCTCTCACAGTTTCTTTTTTGCCAGGTATATACTGCCTATCAGAGCGACAAGAAGCAGCACCGAAGCCGTTTCAAAATGCAGCAGATATTCCCCGAAAAAATATTTGCCGAACAGGGCAGGATCCCCAAAATTTTCCGGCAGGCTCACGCTGGAAACCCGTTCCGCAATATCCCTGACGCCCACAACGGCTATCCCTATCATACAGGCCGCCAGAAACGCTCCCATAAACTTGAATTGCAGATTTTTCTGCACCTTTTCAAGCTGCTCATCCGGCGACATCAAAAGCATGATAACAAAAACCACAAGCACCAGTATTGCCCCCGCATAGATACTTATCTGGAATATGGCGACCAGCGGCGCGTGAAGATGCAGATACAACGCTGCCAGCGCTATAAAAACCGTAAGCAGCCCCATTGCGCTTATCAGGGCATCTATGGCAATTATGGTAACTATCCCCGCCCCTACGGCCATGGCGGCGAAAAGAATGAAGTACATATCCATCTTACTATCACCTGTTAAGATTTTATTGTTATGCCTTGCCGGCAGCCTCTCCACTGTCTCCGCCATCAGGCGCGGCTTTTCCATCCGCAGCCTTCCTGCTCGCAGACCCAGCGCTTCCCTTGTCATCACCTGCCGCGGCCTTGGCCCCTGCAGGCGCTTTTTTGGCAGCCGCAGGCTTTGGCTTGGCCGGAGGTTTTTCCACAGGCACCTTCTTCCTTGGAGCGGGCAGAATCCCCTTCTCCTTTGCTTCATGGAAATTGGCAAGGAGCTTCTCCTTGTCATAGATACATGCCTCCATGGAATACTCGGCCAGTTCATAGCCCTGTCCAAGCATCAAGGCCCCCTTTGGACAGGCCTCCTGGCAAAATCCGCAAAAGATGCAACGCAGTTCATCTATGACAAATTCCTCGCAATATGTCTTCCCTGCGTACCTGTCTGCATCTTCCTCCCCGGCCTTGCCGCGTTTGACCGTGATACACTTGGCGGGGCAGGCCCTTGCGCACATTCCGCAGCCAACGCACAGCTCCTTGCCCTCCTCATTCAGCATGAGCATGTGGGCTCCCCTGAATACCGGACTTATGGGCCGCCTGTCCTCAGGGTACTGCCAGCATGTGGGCACTGTATGAGGACCTTTCCTGAAGGATGCCTTTACATTCCTGACAAAGTGTTTCCAGGTAATGCCAAGCCCCTTGATAATCTCAACAAGGTATATGGCATCCTTAAATGAATATTCTCTTTTGACTACTGGTCTGGCCATAACACTCTCCGTCTAAACAGTTAACTGAACACACAGGGCTGTAAGAAAAAGGTTGACAAGACAGAGCGGTATCATCTTTTTCCAGCCAAGGGCCATGAGTTGATCATACCTGAAACGCGGCACTGTCCAGCGAATCCACACAAAAAGGAAAAGGAAGAATGCCTGTTTCAGGAAAAACACGAGAAATGACGCAATCCCGTAAGAGACAGGTCCGAGAAAAGCGCTCATGTCAATATATGGAAGATGCCAGCCGCCAAAGTAGATGGTAACCATAATGGCGGAAAGGGTTCCGAGGTTGACATACTCTCCGAAAAGATAGAGACCAAGCCGCATGGAGCCATATTCCGTATGGTAACCTGTTACCAGCTCGCTTTCCGCCTCCGGAAGGTCAAAGGGCACCCTGCCGGCCTCCGCATATGCCGCTGCGATAAAAAGTATAAACCCGAGAGGCTGTTTGAAGATACCCCAGTTGGGCAAAAAGCCCAGGAAAGTACCCTCCTGAAGAAGGACCATCTCCCTGAGGCTGAAAGTGCCGTAAAGGAGCACAACAGCAAGGAGGGCGAGCCCCATTGGCACTTCATAGGAAATAAGCTGCGCGGTTGACCTCAGACCGCCGAGAATGGAGAACTTGTTATTTGACGCCCAGCCACCTACGACCATGCCGTAAACGCCTATTGCGCCCAGGGCAAGCACATAGAGAAAACCTATGTTGACATCGGAAACCTGCAATATGATTTCCTTGCCTCCCAGAACTATCTTGTCTCCAAAGGGCACGACCGCATAGGCTGAAAATGCCGGTATTGCAAAGAGAGCCGGACCCAGGATAAAAAGGGTCTTTTTCACGTTGTCAGGCATCACATCTTCCTTGGTGAAGAGCTTTATGCCGTCGGCAAGGGGCTGGAAAAGCCCCCACAAAGGACCTGCCCTGTTAGGTCCCAACCTGTCCTGCATCATTGCCGAGCCCCTGCGCTCAACCCAGGTCATTACAACGGCGATAAGAAGCGCCCAGACCCAGATAAAAACCACCTTACCGAGAGCTATTCCCCAGTCTTCCATGGATAATCCCTCCGCTACCTGTCCAGTTCACCGGCAATTACATTAAGGCTACTGAGACAGGCAATAGTATCTGCTATCATCTCGCCCTTTACAAGTTCAGGAAACGCCTGATAAATCATGTAACAGGGAGGCCTTATCTTGATCCTGTAAGGCTTGTCAGTGCCATCACTCTTTATAAAAAAGCCCAGCTCCCCGTTGGGTGATTCAATGGCATGGTAACACTCGCCTGCCGGGGGTTTGATGATCTTCGGAACCTTTGCCATCAATGGGGCGTCATCAGGCATCTCCTTGTACATGGCGTATGCCTGATCAATTATCTTGATGGACTCCTCCATTTCAATCATGCGTATCATGTACCTGTCAAACACATCTCCATGTTTTCCCACAGGCACTTCAAACTTCATCTGATCGTAAAACATGTAGGGCTCATCAACCCTGAGATCACGCTTAACCCCGCACGCCCTGAGACAAGGCCCGGTGAAGCCGTAATTCAGGGCATCCTCGGCTGAGAAAGCATTGGTGCCTATGGTCCTGTCCATCCAGATACGGTTATGGGTCAGGAGCCTGTCAGTTTCATCATTGGCCTCACGGATGGAATCCTTCAGCTTGTCCCACCGTTCAGAGAACAGCTCAGGCAAATCCGCATCCAGACCGCCTATCCTGCCAAGGGTATTGGTCAGCCTCGCGCCATTATACCATTCAAAGATATCGTATATCTCTTCACGCTGAATAATGAGATAGAAAAACGGCGTAAGGGCACCTATGTCAACGCCAAGTATACCCACAAGCACCTGATGATCCGCTATGCGGGCAAGCTCTTTCATTATCATCCTGACAAGCTGGGCCTTGGGCGGCACCTTGATGCCCATGAGCTTTTCCACTGCCATTTCATACGCCACATTATTGGCAATGGCAGAGCAGTAGTTCAACCTGTCGGTCAAGGGAATAAACTGATTATATGTGAGGTTCTCTCCAAGTTTCTCAACTCCCCTGTGGAGATACCCGATTTCAGGTTCGGCACTCACGATGGTTTCCCCATCGGTCTGGGCGATCACCCTCAACGTGCCATGCATGGCGGGATGAGCCGGTCCGATATTCAGAGTCACATAATCCCCTGGCTCCTGATCAAACTGGCGTATAGGGTCAAAATTCACAATCTTCCTCCCTACGCTTGGTCAAGCCCTGTTCAAACACAACAGGACAACAAAAATAAGATTAAAACCCGAGGTTGCTCCGCCCTGGCAGGGCAACACAGCCGTATAATGGATAATTAGCAGCCACCCGCTACAACAGAAGAGAATGGCCGTTCATAAAAAGATGCGGGGCAACTTTTCAACTCAAATGCGGACACACCTTAAGTTTCACAAAAAAGCTGCCGTTCCTCCCCCTTGCCTTCCAGAGGATAATCCTTTCGAAGCGGATGGTCTTCAAACTCATCCCACATCAGGAGACGCCTGAGATTGGGATGCCCGTCAAATCGCACCCCATACATGTCAAAGGCTTCCCGCTCCGGCCAATCCGCAGCCCTCCAGATGTCTGTCACGGATTGCACCACAAGGTCATCCTCCGGAACCCGGATTTTCACATGCACCCGATGATTGTGCTTGAGAGAAAGCAACAGATAGACCACCTCAAATCTTGGCGGCTCAGGCACATTTTCTTCCTCAACAACACTTTCCTCTTCCCCGTCGGCCTTCTTTGCGCTCTTTTTCTTTTTGGCTGCCTCCTTGGCATAAAGCTCACTGTTGTCAATACCAAAAAGATCGCTCAAAAAATCAAATTCCAGTCCCTCGGCCTCCCTTAACCGCAAAAGGACATCATGAATTTTCTCCCTGGGCACCTCGACTCCGATATCTCCCTGACATTCCGTAAGTGCAACCAGATCATTAGCCAGAACTTTCTTCAGTTTTTCTTTAAGGCTCATGCTGCATTCTCCAGAGCTTCGGCAATCTCCTTGCGCTGTTTATACAATGGATGATCAGATTCAATCTTTTCAATAAGCTTGAGAAGGGCGTAAAGAAGCCCCTCGGGGCGCGGGGGACAGCCCGGGATATA
Source organism: uncultured Desulfobacterales bacterium (assembly GCA_964469365.1). Classification (GTDB taxonomy): domain Bacteria; phylum Desulfobacterota; class Dissulfuribacteria; order Dissulfuribacterales; family QOAL01; genus CAYXYO01. The sequence continues at coordinate 8,342 of CAYXYO010000186.1, forward strand.
AATATCCACCGGGATAATGGAACCTATGCCCTGCTGGGTGGAATAGGTCCTGAAAACTCCGCCTGTACAGGCGCACGCGCCCATGGCAATCACCCACTTTGGCTCTGCCATCTGATCATATATGCGACGAAGAACCGGCGCCATCTTCTTGGTGATGGTGCCTGCCTCTATAAGAACATCCGCCTGCCTTGGAGAAAAACTGACACGCTCAGCGCCAAACCTTGCCATATCATAACTCGCAGCCAGGCCGCACATCATCTCGATACCACAGCAGGCCGTGCCATAAGGATATGGCCATGGAGAACGGCTTCGACCCCAGTTGATCAACTGCTCTGCCTTGGTAAGAAGCCAGCCTTCACCTTGATAAGCCTCAAAAGCCATAACAATACCCCGCTATTCCCAGTCTATTGCGCCTTTTTTAATGGCATAAACAAGACCAGCCAACAAAACAGCCACAAAAATAAAAATTTCCACAAAAATAGCCCATCCCTGTTGTGCAAAATGACGGTACTCCAGGGCAAGGGGATATATCAGAACCGTCTCCAGGTCAAAGACGAGGAACAGGACGGCAACGAGAAAATACTTCACCTCGTAACGTTTGTGCCCCTCTCCGAAAAGCGGCACACCGCACTCATACGTTGTTCCCTTGTTTGGTTTCGGCCTGAACGGGCCAAGGGCTGCAGACGCAAGCAACATCGCAAGCACTACAAATAAGGACATGCCGAGATACATGACGATGGTTTCAAAGCCGCTCATCATGTCATTCCCTCCTCTCACCCCATCTTCTAAAAGGGGTCAAGAATGAATTGTGGCTCAGATTATGCTAAAGCACCATCCGCTAAAGCAAAACCGGATACGAAACGCTCCCACAGATAACATGGAAACACCTAAAAAATCTTAAATAAAAATGGAATATGCCACAGCACTGCCGCAGGCACATCATAAAAATATTAAAGCTGAAAATATCACACGAAGCAAATGCTGTCAAGGAATAAAATGAATGAGTACTCATTTTTCAGACAGACCCGCGCAACATTTCGGTTGCAATAAATCGGGCAAAACGGGGAATTATCCCTCAAACAGGGCCTCTACAAAATCAGAGGGAACAAAAGGCAGCAGATCTTCCATCCCCTCGCCCACACCTATATATCTTACAGGTATATCCATTTCTCCGGCAATGCTGATAACAACGCCGCCCCGCGCGGTGCCATCGAGTTTTGTGAGAATAACGCCCGTAATATCCGTGGCCTCCATGAAAAGCCTTGCCTGGTTAATTGCATTCTGGCCTGTGGTGGCGTCAAGCACAAGCATAATCTCATGGGGGGCGCCCTGGATCTTGCGATTTATAACCTTTTTCAGTTTTTTTAATTCTTCCATGAGATTCACCGCGGTATGGAGTCTCCCTGCGGTGTCGACAAGCACCACATCAACGCCTCGTTTCAGGGCCACGTCAAGCCCGTCAAAGACAACCGCTGACGGATCAGCTCCGCCGTCCTTGCTTACAACAGGCACGCTCAGTCTCTCGCCCCAGAGCCCCAACTGTTCAACAGCAGCCGCCCTGAAAGTATCGGCGGCAACAAGAAGCGGCTTCTTGCCTGACTGACGGAAATGGTGGGCAAGTTTAGCAATGGTCGTGGTCTTTCCCACTCCGTTCACGCCCACCACAAGGATAACGCAGGGAGCTGTTTCAACGCCTCCACACACCTGACCGTCCCCGGTCTCACGGCCATTGACGGTCAGCATCTCCAACAGAATCTCCTTGAGTCTTTCCCTCAGGGAAGACGGCTCCATGAGCTCTTTTCCATCAACTTCAGATGAAAGCCTGTCAAATATATCTTCAACTGTGCCAACTCCCATATCAGCCATGACCATAATCTCCTCAAGCTCTTCGAGGAGTTCACGGTCAATGGTCTTTTTACCCGAAAGAAGCTGATCCATCTGTTTTACAAAACTCCCCCTGAACCGGGAGATACGCTCCCGCAACCGGGTTAAAAATCCCTTTTTATCATTGACACGCCTTTGGGTATCCGTCATTGAATTTTACCGCCCTTTCTCTCCGGAACCTCCTGAAAAACATTCCGGAATCTTATTTTTCTCAAAATTTAACTTGATTTTACAAGATGTTGCAATTATTATCCCGTATCCAAGCAAACACAAATCACTTTTCATTATACTATTTGCCTTCAAGACATCATCAGCATATAACAGGAGGAAGAGATGAACAAGTCAGGCCTCATAGATACCTTTGCAGAACAGACAGGATACACAAGGCAGTTGAGCGAGGAAATTGTCAATGAATTTTTCGCATCCATGAGCGACGCCCTTGAAAGCGGAGAAGGCATTGAGATAAGAGGCTTTGGAAGTTTCAGCATAAGGCATTACGCATCTTATACAGGAAGAAATCCAAAGACAGGAGAAAAAATAAAGGTAGCCCCGAAAAAACTGCCGTTTTTCAAGGTTGGCAAGGAACTGAGGGAGCGGGTCATGAAACATGTAAAAAAATAGAACAAACCGGCAATAAAAACACACTGTCCGGACAGGGGCGTTCAAGGCAAGAGACTGTTGTTTCAAATGTATTGCTCCAGATTGCGCCCCTTTCAGATTTTACCTTGACACATCCCCACCCGGCCTGCCAGACAACAGGCGACGCGAAGCCGGTCACACTTCATCTACCTGAAAATCCGCCAGCACAAGCATTGCGGCCGCCACCCCGGTTATGCCTGACACGCCGCAGGAGGGACTGCCGGATTTCAGCAGGCACGATTCAACCCCGAGCAGTCGCGCGATCCTGACACATTCACGGGCTCCAAGAAGAAAAGCCCTTGTCACATCTGTCTGACCATCCCTGGTAACCACACCTGCCCTGCCGCATATGACATCAAAACCGTCTTTCCCTGGCGTTATTTCCGCAGGCGGACGGGGAGTGGAAAGCCCTCCAAGCTGCTCAGGGCAAACGGGCACAAGTTTTTTGTGAGGGACAAGCCCAAGCACATGCCCTGACGGCCTGCTTCCGCCGTCATACCTGGTACATGCTCCCACAAGACAGGCGCTTACCAGAATCATCACTAAAAATTTTCAGCAAAAAGCACATTGCGGGCTGTCTGCATCGTCTCTCTCCACAACCCTTCCCAGGATAAAGGCGTTTTCCCCCATGGCATTGGCCTGCAGCAGCACCTCCCTGGCATCGGAGGCCGGGACAACAAGCACCATGCCTACGCCACAGTTAAAGGTCCTGAGCATCTCATCTTCCGGAACATTTCCATTTTCCTGTATAAACCTGAACACAGGCGGGAATTCCCACGCGTCACGTTCTATCAGGACCTTACATGAATCGGGAAGTATCCGTGGTATATTATCCTGAAAACCCCCTCCTGTAACATGGACCATTCCCTTGATGCGAAACTGCTTCAGCAGATTGAGAACCGTCTTCACGTATATTCTCGTAGGGGTAAGCAGCACCTCTCCCACGCCCCCATCTCCAAGCTCCCTCACAGTATCATGCGGCGAGAGACCAAGCTCCTCAAAAAATATCTTTCTCACAAGGGAATAACCATTGCTGTGCAAACCGCTTGACCCAAGGGCGACAAGCAGATCTCCCACAGCTATATCCGAACCGTCAACTATGTTGTCACGCTCAACAACCCCGACCACAAAACCGGCAAGGTCATACTCATTGTCAGGATACATGCCCGGCATTTCCGCTGTCTCACCGCCGATCAGGGCGCATCCTGCATGCCTGCATCCGGTGGCGACCCCCTTTACAACTGCTTCGGCAATACCTGAGTCCAGTTTGCCGCACGCAAAATAATCAAGAAACATCAGGGGCTCGGCGCCGCACACTATGATGTCGTTCACACTCATGGCAACCAGGTCTATTCCCACTGTGTCGTGAATTGAGGTCATAAAGGCAAGCATGAGTTTTGTGCCGACTCCGTCTGTTGAAGAGACAAGGACAGGCCTCTCATATTTGTCAGAATCAAGGGCGAACAACCCTGCGAAACCTCCAAGATCGGTAAGGACCCCCTTTCTGTGGGTCGAGGCAACAAGGGGTTTTATGCTGGAAACCAGCCTGTTGGCCTTGTCAATATCAACCCCGGCCTCTGCGTATCTGGATTTGTTATTCAAAATTCATACCTCTCAGATAAGGAACAACAGTAGTAAAAATCTCAAAATCAAATTATCATGTCGGAATACGGCTGACCATTTTATACCCTGCCTCACCCCATGGCAACCGTTTAAGAACAGCAAACAAGAAAAACGGCATGACGCACATTCATACATCATCAGAAAACGCCATGCGAAACCATGCCCTTCGCATTAACACAATATTATGGAAGAGAAAAAAGACACCATTTACGCAGGACACATGGACAAGGTATCAGGCTTTGTGTTTGACAACACTGTGGCAGATGTGTTTCCTGACATGATACGCAGATCAGTGCCGGGATACGAAACCATTGTCAACATGACCGGCATAATGACAGCGAAGTTTGCGCGGCCCGGAACATACTGTTACGATCTGGGCTGTTCCCTCGGAGCATCCACACTGTCCGTTTGCCGCAGGGCAGACATGAAGGAGTTCTCTGTTGTCGCCGTTGACAACTCCCCGGCCATGATAAGCAGGGCAAAAAAGAACCTGCGACGCCACGGTTTTGCTGAAAATGTGCATTTCATATGTGAAGATATCAACAGGATATGCATACAAAATGCGTCTGCGGTGATAATGAACTTCACACTGCAGTTCATCAACCCTTCCCAACGATCAGACCTTGTAAACAGGATATGCGCAGGCATGATTCCCGGCGGAATAATGATCCTGTCGGAAAAAATAGAATTTTCAGACAGCGAACTTCAGTCATTACATACAGAGCTGCATCACACCTTCAAACGGCTCCATGGCTACAGCGACCTTGAAATAAGCAGAAAACGGGCGGCCCTTGAAGACGTACTGGTGACGGAAACCGTGCAAACCCATCTGAAACGGCTCAGAACAGCCGGTTTTTCCAGTTGCGAGGTATGGTTTCAGTGCCTTAATTTCGCGTCCATAATCGCAATCAAGGACGCACGGCCAATTAAAACAGCCGGTTCAGGATAAAGAGCCGCAAAATCAAAAAGCGCGGAGCATCAGGGAGGCGTGATTGTTTCTGTTCGGGGACAACGCGGCAACAGGCAGGAAAGGCGCTTTTGCGCGAGTCCCCTGAAGCCTGGCGCGCCATGCACTTGCCATTACAGATCCGCTCTATTAGGATCATCTTCCGGCATCTGTCACTCAGACAGACGGACAGGGACTGTTTAACCACAACCCGCGCCGCAGTCCCCGCATGCAAAAGCAATGAGAAAAGATACCGAAAAAAACAAGAGCATACTGTTTATTGGCGGAGCCAAAAGTGGCAAGAGCAGCCACGCGCTGAAGACTGGAATGGAATTTATAAAAAAGGGCGGACACGGCAAGGGACTGTTTGTCGCCACTGCCACGGCAGGCGATGAGGAGATGCAAAGACGCATATCTCTCCACAGGCAGGAACGCGGCAGCGAGTGGGAAACAGCTGAAGAACCTGTCAACATTTGCAGGGTGGTCCAGGAGCAGAATCGGAATTTTGATGTTATATTGATTGACTGCCTTACCCTCTGGCTCTCCAATCTCATGTTTGGGGACATGGACATTGACAGTGAGCTTTCCCGGCTGCGTCAGACAGTTGCCGAATCTGCCGCCCCGGTTATCATGGTGTCCAATGAAGTCGGGACGGGAATCGTCCCTGCCGACCCGGTGAGCCGCAAATTCAGGGACATGGCAGGCAGGATGAACCAGGTCATGGCCGGGGCATGCACAGAGGTATATTTCGTTGTCGCAGGACTTCACATCTGCATGAAACACGGTTAAAAACAATTCAGGGCTATCTCAAGTCACCTGATTTGCAACCTTCAAGGATATCTTAACAGCAAGGACAAGGAACAGAACGTGGAACAGTTACTCCGTAATATCATCGCCACCATTGAACCTGTTACAAATTCCCTGGAACAGAAAGTACAGGCACACCTTGACAACCTGACCAAGCCAAGGGGCAGCCTCGGAAGGCTTGAGGAATTTGCCGCAAGGTATATTGCCATTACAGGTGAAGACCCCCCGCAGATCCCGAAAAAGGCCATCATGGTGTTCGCAGGCGACCACGGCATAACGGAAGAGGGGGTAAGCGCATTCCCAAAGGACGTGACACACCAGATGGTGTACAACTTTATTGAAGGCGGGGCAGGCATAAATGTCCTTGCCCGGCACGCCGGAGCTGACGTGCATGTCATTGACATTGGAGTTGAACACGACTTCAGGGATGTGGAAGGACTTGTGGCCAGAAAGGTGGATTACGGGACGGCAAACATGGCCAAAGGAGCGGCCATGCCGCGCATACAGGCCATAGCAGCCATAATGGCAGGCATTGAGCTTGCCGAAGAGGCAGCTGGCAGCGGCGCAAGGCTCCTGGGCACAGGAGAGATGGGAATTGGCAACACCACGCCCGCAAGCGCCATGACATCGGTTTTGTGCAACAGAAATCCTGAAGATGTAACCGGACGCGGCACAGGAATAGGAGACGACGATTACAGAAAAAAAATAGGGCTCATAAGGCAGGCCATAGAGCTCAATCATCCTGACCCGGAAGACCCCATAGACGTGCTTGCAAAGGTGGGGGGGTATGAAATAGCCGGCATCTGCGGTCTGATCCTCGGTGCGGCCCTTCACAAAACACCAGTGGTAACAGACGGATTCATCTCAACGGCAGGGGCGATAACAGCAAAGGCGCTCTGTCCCCACGTCACTGACTACCTCTTTGCGGCCCACCAGTCCGTGGAGCAGGGACACCAAATACAGATGGAATATCTTGGCTTAAAACCCATGCTGAACCTGGACCTTCGCCTTGGAGAAGGCACAGGCGCGGCCCTTGCCATGACCCTGATAGACGCAGGCATCAAAATATACAACGAGATGGCGACATTTGAAAAGGCAAGCGTGGCTCCAGGTGATGAACAGATATGACACCATAGCCAGGGACAGCCATGCGACCAGCAAAAAAACGGGGGTTATCCGTCGCTGCCTTTACCATCTTCCTGACGATATACGCCCTTCCCGCAATCGCTGCCTGTTATTTTACTGAACACCCTCAAATAACAGGTTTTCTTTCCAGGCTTCTCTTTCTCTTCTCGTCTTCCGCATCACTGTTTCTGACACACGCTATCTTCAAAAAAAACCGGGCGGTCTGCGCCGGAATATGCCTGGCCCTGTCCTGCCTCTACTTCTTTGAAATCATAAGGGCAATCTCTTTCTACTGCCAGGGAGAATCCTTTAACCAGAGATTTTTCTTTCATTTTTCAACAGAGGTCATAAGAACCGCATGGCAGGCATTTCCTCTCATTGCAGTCGCTGCAATCCTCTCATATCTGCTGCTGAACACATCCATCATCATAACATGCGGAAACAACCCTTTCCGCCGGACCGATAAAAAGCTGATTATTCCTCTACTCCTTCTGGCATCTGTCTCAAACTCCGCCGTAAAGGATTTTATTGCTGCACGTTATCACTCAACAGCAAGCATCAGGGCGCTTGCTGAAGATCCGGTCCAGCTCAAGAAACTCCATCTTGACCCGGATGCCCTGTCAGGCAGGCTCACCACTGCCTCTCCAGGGAAAAATCTCCTTTTCATCTATCTCGAAAGCCTTGAAAAAATATTTACAGACGAAACAGTGTTTCCTGGTCTCACCCCTGAAATCAAAAAACTTTCCGCATCGGGCCTTGACTTTACAAACATAAGGCAGACTCCCGGCACGGATTTTACAATGGCAGGCATGGTGGCGTCGCAATGCGGAACTCCGCTGCTATATGAATATTATCTGGCCTCAGGCGGAGACATCATCTCAGGCAACTTCCTTCGCAATGTTGTCTGCCTGGGCGATATCCTCCACAAGGCAGGCTACCACCAGGTTTATATGGGCGGCGCCAATATCCGGTTCGCGGGCAAAGGCACATTCTACAGGATGCATCATTTTGACGAGGTCCTCGGATATGACGAACTTTCACCCATGCTGTCCGACATGGAGTACAAAAAAGGATGGGGACTGTACGATGACACCCTGTTTGACCTTGCGGCTGAAAAATTTTTCGAGCTGGGGAAAACAGGCAGACCATTCAACCTTACCATGATAACCCTGGACACACATTATCCCGGAGCCGAGGCATCGGCCTCATGCACGCCAATGGATGGCGAAAAAAACAGCATGCTGAACGCTGTCCACTGCACAGACCAGCTGTTAGGCCGGTTTATCAGAAAAATCTCCTCGTCCCCGGCATTCAGAAACACATTGGTTGTACTGATGAGCGACCACCTTACCATGAGAAACAACACAGAGACGATATATCCGCCGGAATACCCAAGGAGACTTTTGCTAACCATGCTGAATACCGACGAGAAAGGCTCAATCCATGCACAGGGAACGCACATGGACATTGCTCCGGCAATCCTCGCGGAAATGGGGGTCAGGTCTGACGCCTGTTTCCTGTGCGGCAGGGATATAACCAGAAGGCAGGAGAGGCAAAAGAAGGAACCTGACTACAACAGCAGAAGGGTCCGGGACATCATCGCATACATAAATTCCAACATCTTTTCAGGACAAATGCATGCGAACCTGTTCGACCCTGAAACGGTCATAAGGCTGGCAGGTAAAAACGAGATGCTGGCAGGCGACCTGCGCATACCCCTTAGGCATAACGGTTGGCCGGTAAACTACAAGGATTTTGAAACGAACCTGGCCGCAATATTTTTCTTTGACCAAAACGGCCTGCTTCAGGAAACATCTTTTCCGGAATGCAGGGAGTTGTTTCCATTAATGCCCGCTCATTCCTGTAACCTGTTTGTTGCCATTGTACCAGGCAAAAACCCACTATGTGCGACCCTATTTCCATCCTGCAACCTGCACAAAAGAGGCATCCATGTATTATATGGGGTTGCCGGAGAAAACGCAACAAAACTAACTACTTTCGACCACGCTGAAGATATAAAATTTTCGACAAGTCCATTAAAAGAAACAATTACATATCTTGAAAAAAACAAAACATGCAGCCAAAACCGTCTCTCATGGCTTGAAAAAAAATATCCATGCACAACTACCACGGATATTCCATTTTACAAACACAGAAATATAATCATTACCAACATTATAATTCACCGCAGTATCTACCGTGCCAAACTTGTTCCGGTCACCAAACTACAATACACGCTTGCATCATATACGCAACAACGGCCTGCAACAGACGATGATTATAAAAAAATATGTCACGGCATATTAAAACACGACAGACTGCTCATGCCCGTCAGGGAAAAGGGCGGAAGAAGCAGGTGGCATATGTTC
>CAYXYO010000187.1:0-7798 GCA_964469365.1 uncultured Desulfobacterales bacterium
GCTGACCCTCTCTCCCTCACATTTCAGTATGAAATCTCCTGCCGAATGGTGCCACAGGCATATCTGTCTGCCGGTTTCAGGGTCATAGCATGTTGTATGGAGCCAGGCAATCTGCCTGAAAAGCTCATACTCCAAGGAAGGATCCAGGAAAAAAGCCCCGTTGACAGTATCCCAGACCACTATCCTCACAGAGCCTGTGGCATGGTCATGGGTAAAATGCCACTCCCAGTACCCCTCATACCATTCTGACAGGGCTATGCTGAAATGAGCCCACTCCTTTCCGGGAACAGGCACTCTGCTTTCAAGGTGATAAAACAGGGGGATGTTCCCTGCGCCGACCTTCCTGTAAAGACGCCTCATAATGGCATAATCATTTTCAAGGCACTGTTTTCCCCTTTCCGTGCACGCGGAACTGGCGGCAAGCTTGTGCGCGCCTGAAGAGGAGCCAATGGTAATACTTGCGATATTGTAAAAGGCTCCGAGTTTTTCACTCTTTATTACAACCCGCTCAATATCTTCACTCATGCCAATGGCATCTCTTATTACCCGGAAATCATCCCTTGCCGTCATATCGGCAAGGGCAGCGATATAGTCTCCGAAACAGAGGGTTTCATGCCTTGATGACATGTCAAGAATCAGGGGTTTTTCAAGATCGGCCTCATTCATGGGGATATCGCCGTCTGTTGAGGAAAACAGGTATTCTATGGATGGACAGCTCTTCAAGCCCGACCCTGTCAACCCTGTCCGCCGCGCACAAGTCCGTTTGCAACGCCCACCCTGTGCACAAGGTTCATAAATCCCTTTGGAAGCGGGGCATCCCGTTCCTTGCGGAATATGCCCGCCTCAACGGCCTGTTCCATCACCTTTATGTCATGGTCCTTGTCGCCCACCTTTTCCACTTCATTGCACACAAACTGCATTCTCAGGGCATCGGTGACCAGAATGGACAGGTCCGGGAAGTCCCTGGCGAATGAATCCAGGCGGTCCCGCACCTGACCGGCATTCTCCTTTGCGAACTGCCGGAATGACGCATCAGGATTATCCAGGCCGAACATACGGTTCAGTACCGCTGCCGCAAGCGTTGAATGGTATCCGGCATCCCTGTCCGGGAAATCCCTGGCGTTCTTTTCCTTCAGGCTCCTGAAGACAATCATCATTACAAGCTCTATGCCCTCCCTTATGGCAGGCACAATCTTCCTTTCGATTACAGGAAGTTTGGGATACTCCTTTTCCGCCCTCTCCGGTACGGTGTTATTATCTTCCATTACACGCACTTTCCTTAATGATATTGCATTCCCTGACGGTTCATTCCCCTATCTCTGTAAGGGCAGGATATGTTTTCCGCCTGAACTGTTCACCTCTCATGCCGGGATTCACGCTGCATCCCGCCATTACCGTTATATCCCTCGGTATCTCGGCATGCATGCCTATTACAGTGATGTCCCTGCCTTTCCCTCCGATTGCGCAGTCCCTGCCAATGGTCACTCCAATGTCCGTTATGGTATGTTGCAGCCTGGCGCCTGTGCCAACCTGGGTATCAAAAAAGAGGATGGAATCCTCCACTTCCGCGCCAGGCGCGACATATACCCCCGGGAAAAGGATTGAGCGTTTGACGCTGCCCTCAATCCTTACGCCGTTATATGCCACCACGTCCTCAACCACGCCGCCGTATGGAGAAATCATGGCAGGCCCCCTGTCCCTGATATCCTCATGAACCAGGTTGGTCCTGAGCTGCCATGAACCGATATCAACGGCAGGATTTTCTCCGAGAAGGTTCATGCTGGTCTGCCAGTACTCTTCAATGGTGCGGCAGTAGGCCCAGAATCCGTTGAATCTGTAACCATAAAAACGGTGGGTCCTGTGCAGACCAGGAAGTATGTCTTTTCCAAACTCATGGGATTCCTGTCTGCTGTTTGCCTCAAGCAGGGTTACAAGGGTATCAAAATCAAAGAGGTAGGCGGTCATGGACGCCCAGTTTGACATTGGCTGTTCAGGTTTTTCCACATATTCGGTAATGCGGCCTCCATATTCATGCTCATCAGCCATAACAGCCAGACCGAAACGGGAAGCGCCCCCAAGCGGCACCTGCACAAAGGCGGCGGTAACGTCGGCATTCATCTCCCTGTGGAACCTTATCATGGGCCGGTAATCCATGTGATACACATGATCCCCTGAAAGGACAAGCACCATGTCCGGACGGTATGAAGAGATGAAATCCAGGTTCTGATAGACCGCGTCAGCAGTGCCCTTGTACCAGTCGGACTCATGCATGCCCTGAAAAGGCGGCAGTATGGTTATCCCCCTGTCGCGTCCCACCATGTCCCATGACGCTCCGTTGCCTATATGCTCAACCAGTGATGACGACCTGTACTGGCTCAGTATGCCGACCTTTTCTATGCCGGAGTTCATAAGATTGCTGAGGGGAAAATCAATAAAACGGTAAAGCCCGCCAAAGGGCACTGTGGATTTGGGTCGCAGGTGGGTCAGAACGCCAAGTTCATCAACCCTGCCCCCGGCAAGAACCATTGCTGCTATTCGTGGCATATTCCTTCCCTCGTCAAAATCTGCTCTACCCCTGTGAACCAACTGATATTACAGGGGGTACCTGCGCTGTCATCAGGAGATATGTTTAACAAAAAGCCTTTGCAGAGCGCCTGAGTCAAAAGTGGGCATGTCCACTTCAGGTATGTCCTTCAAGGGAATTTCAGCCCTTGCGGCCTGGGCATGTCCGCCAGCGCTCCCCCTTTTGCCAAATACCTTGTCCGCCAGTTTGCCGGCGTCTTTTTTGTAGCCGTCGCACCTGAATATGACAATCAGCTTGTCATTATGAAAACCGGAGACAAAAACCCATCCTATGTCATGGACATGGCTCATGAAATCCGCCAGGACAACCAGTATGTCAGGATTATGCACCCTGCCCACATGGGTGTAGATTCTCTTTTTGCTGGTCTTCATCTCCTGCAGGGCAATCTTGAAAAACCTGAGCTCTGATTTCCTTATATCGGATATCTCAATCTTCTGGAGCCAGTACTGGTTTATCAGCTTGAAAAGATACTGAAATATGAATATGTCTGTCTGGGTGGCCTTTTTGGTGAAATTCTGGGTATCAACCTTTATGCCGTAAAAAAGGGCGGTGGCTATGGCCATGTTGGGCTTTATCTTCGCGGCCTTCAGGTATTCAGTAATCATGGTTGCCACTGCCCCGTATTCAGTGCGAATATCTATGAAAGGGGCAGACCAGCCCGGGGATACCGGGTGGTGGTCTATCACAACGTCAAACTCCATGGAACCGAGGTCAGGATGGTGGGTAGGCTGTGAATCGAGCAGAACCAACTTGGTATATTCATCCTTTTTTGTTCCGCGCAGAGGCTGCATGGGTATCTTGAGCAGATTGCGCATGGCAATGTTGTTGATGCGCTGTATGGTGTTGGGATGGGCAATGGTAATCTCTGAAACCCGCCTGCTGAGTATTCTTTTTACGGCAAAGGCGCTTGACATGGAGTCAGGGTCGGCGACTATCACTATCAACACCCTGTCCTCCCGCCTGAATATATGGAGAAACGCCTTAAGACGCTCGATGTTTGACATGCGTCTTACGGCCCTGATGACCTGTTCCTGGGAAATCTCTTCAAGTTCCTGTCTGGTGGTTGATGATATATCAGCTTCTTCAGACCTGCTTTTATGAGAGTTTTTCATATAGGACGCCTTGCGACTAAAGGTTATTTTTCCCCGGCCTCAACAGTAACCCTGGCATCTTCAACAATCATGTCATATTTGTAGCCTGCGCCAAAATCCCTGTTGCTGTGGGCAGTGCCTGTTACGGTAACCGTATCGCCCACTGAAGGCATGTCCATGGTGGTTACCGTAATATCATAATCTTTCTTTTCCTCGCTTCCGCTTCCGTCCTGGAGGTGTATCCAGTTTTTCCCCATTATCCTTGGCGACACCTTAACCACCCTGGCCTTGATGGTGACGCTCCTGTTGTCAAAGGCATCAGCCCTGGCATAGAGATCAGCTACTGTCACAGCGCCCTCAGGCAAATCCGTTACGGTAATGCCCTTGACCATGGGAAGCATGCGCCGCCCCTTGTGCTTCTTCATCTCAGCGGGTGATGGTGGGGCAGGCAGTTTGGCAACCGGTGCTCCATGGCTGTTGTCATCAACAATGCCAGGGGAAAAAATTATGGTGCTGAATGTCCTGTCAAGGGTATTGCTGTGAAAATTGTGCATGGGAGCCCCGGGCTTGACCATCACTTCCATACCTTCCTTTACACTGGTGGCAGGAATGGCGACCCATGTCTCTTCACCGCTGTTCGCAAGGAGCATGTAGGTGTAACCACCGCTGTTCATGGTCTCCTTTACGGTGCCAAAGATATATTCAGGGGTCGGGGCAGCCTTATGAGACGCATTTGACACCTTTTCCCCGGCCCTTGTGGCAGGCATCCCCTTATCCCCGCTGTCACATCCTGACAACACAAGAAACAGTATCCCTGCCATTATGATTATCAACCCTGTCCTGTTTTTTGTCATATCCACTTTTACGCTCCTGTTACTGAATACAAGTTTGCTTTTAACTTCCTGATAATATAATAATGGACAGACGCAGACTTTAATAGCTTTTCTTTTTCTTTACAAGTTTGACATTTCCGGAAAGGGGAAACAGCATAAACAGCAACATAATCAGACAGATTGCCAGGGCGGCAGGCCCTGGAAACTGCCTTGACTCAAAGGAAGACAGGGCGTGCTACTCCTATGACTCGGCAATGAAGCGGGATATCCCGGCCCTTGTGGTCCTGCCTGAAAAGAGCAGCCAGGTATCGGAGATAATGAAAATATGCCACGCCAACGCCATCCCTGTCTGGCCCCGTGGAGCTGGAAGCGGAACTGCCGGGGCGTCAGTGCCAGGCTCTTCGGGAATCGTCATGTCAATGTCCAGATTCAACAGGATCATATCCATATCGCCTGACAATCTGCAGGCAGTTGTGGAACCCGGGGTGGTTACAGGGGTTCTTCAGCAACAGGTTGAAAGGCATGGGCTTTTTTATCCCCCTGACCCTGCGAGCCTGAGCTTCTGCACCATTGGGGGCACTGTGAGCACAGGGGCCGGCGGGGCCAGGGCGGTAAAATACGGCGTGACAAGGGACCATGTCATATCCCTTGAAGTGTGCCTTGCTGACGGAACCATAATAAACACAGGCTCAGCGACCGCCAAGGGAGTCGCCGGTTACGACCTGACCCGCCTTTTTATCGGTTCCGAAGGCACCCTTGGGATTGTCACCAGGGTCACCCTGCGGCTTGTCCCAATGCCTGAGGCATGCGGCACTATTACGGGTTTTTTCCCTGACATGGCCTCTGCGGCAAAAAGTGTGGGATGTCTTTTCAGGAACAGGCTGCTGCCAAGGTGTGCTGAATTTCTGGATGAAAAGAGCCTTGTATGCGCTTCTGAAAAACTGCCCCTGCCGCTGCCTGAAGATGCCAAGGCAATGCTTCTTGTGGAAGTTGACGGCCCTGAAACATCCATTGCGACCCAGCTTGAGACTGTAACCGGATGTTTTCAGTTAAACGGCGTCCTGTCAACCTTCAGGGCAAGGACGCCTGAAGAGGCAGCCTCAATATGGGCTGCACGGAGGGCTGTTTCACCTGCCATGAAAAAACTGGGATTCCGCCACAAGATAAACGAGGACATCTGCGTTCCCCGCAGCGCCCTGCCTGAAATGATAAACAGGCTGGAAACCATTGAAAAACGTCACGGTCTCTGCATCGTGACATTCGGACACGCCGGAGACGGAAACCTCCATGTCAATGTGATGCATAACGGCGAGGACAGAAACGGCTTTGCACCTGCCAACGCGGCTGTCAATGAGATAATGAGAAGTGCCGTTGAGCTTGGAGGCACCATAAGCGGCGAGCATGGAATAGGACTTGCCAAACGTCCTTTCATGGAAATCGAGTTTCCTGAAACCGCGCTGGAGATCATGAGGGGGATAAAAAGGGCCTTTGACCCCCTTGACATCCTCAATCCCGGGAAGGTGCTGCCTTAATACCTTTAGATAAATCTGAGGCAGCCTCCACTCAACTTCCATGCCCCCACAAAAACAAAAGGCAGGAAAAAAACAAGCATTATGGACTTGACAACGTGATACCACGCATTTAATCTTAGTGCAGGATAAATGAATACGGAATGGTAATTCATTAGCCTTTCCCACATAAATATAACGGTCCCATCGTCTAGTGGCCTAGGACGTCGGCCTCTCACGCCGAAAACAGGGGTTCGACTCCCCTTGGGACCGCCACTTAAAAATTCCATCAAAACAACTATACAAGCAAGAACAACTGGCGTTGGTCCTCCCCCCTTTTTGTACATCCAGGTTAAATAGTTACTGTAACTACCTTAAACAGGTAACACTCCTTCAAGAGATTATTGAACAGTTCTGTTACCGGGAAAATACGCTACATTGCCCTGCCGTTCTGCCAGTCTCATGATGTTATTCTTCAATCTTGCCAAACTGTTCGAGCCGGAAGCTGACCGGCGCTATCCCCATAAGTGAAAAATCAAGCCTGTAAATATCCTGATCGGCATTCATGCATGGCACCACAAGGCTCTTTCTGAAAATATCAAAATATGCGCATTGGCTCTCAGGGATCGTGTCTTGTGAACAGGCCTTGGCCAAGGGATTGCACATTGCCGCTGCATGTTCATAACCCGCCTGCCATTTTTGGGAATAGAGTTCCTGGTCGCAGCCTTCAGGCGCCACGGGATGTTCCTGTTTGCCGGAAACAGAAGAAGGCCCTTTGTCACCCATGCCAACCTCATTAAAACCCGCCAGACTGAGTGTAATGTCAGGCTCGACGCTTTCAAGGGCAAGGTTGACAGAGTAATCTTTCGGTCCGATGGTAACGCATGGCAGTACCAGCATGTTTTCCACCATGTTAAAATATGCGCACCCTTCACCCTCTTCGCCCCCTTTGCGGCAGACATTTAAACAATCAAGCAGCCCCTGGCGCATGCCGGCACTCCATGCGTATTCCAGGGTCGCGTTGTCGCATGTGTGAGCAGGATAACCCGGAAATTCCATATCAACCGGCGGCGCTATTATGTCAGGACGCCCTGCGACATCCACAACGACCTGCTGTTCCGGGAGCCTGATTCCACTGTCCCCACTGTAAAAATCATGCATAAGGGCGTCGACTATATGAGCTGCCATGTTTTCGTGCCCTGCCCTGTTTGGATGGACAGCGCCGGTCTGATGCATCTCCTGGAGCATCGCTTCCTGAAGACGCACAAACCAGTGATCATTGGCGCAATATCCGTGGTTCAGGGAGTCTTCAAATATGCCGGTAATAAAATTCCAGCCAAGGGGGTCGCTGTCAAAGTTCCCCTTGTGAACCTCGCCTGTTGTCACATCTATGGATGTTGTTGAAAAACCGTTTCCAGCAGTAACCATCTGAAGCTCGCCACGGAGCGTCAGCGCCACCTGATCCGCCCAGGCAACCTCTTCAGTGGAAATACCCGGCAGGAGATCAAGGGGACGATCAGGGTTGACTTCGCATAACGCGCCATTATCAGAATGTAACGGATTGGGATATTCCGAAACATATATCCTGCTGGCAGGAAGGCCTGGCAGTTCTGCTCCAAGCGCTTCGTTAAGTTCCTGATAATGGATTGCGAGATCAGGAAGATATGTCTGAAAAAGGTCATGGGAGGAAAACTGTCTGATATCAGGCTCGCCTTCCCCGGAAGGCAGAAGGTTTTCCATGAAACCATTACATATTTCATGGTAAGAAGGCATAACTGCAAG
>CAYXYO010000188.1:0-4031 GCA_964469365.1 uncultured Desulfobacterales bacterium
CCCAGACCCCGTGACGCGCCGCGTGCGGCGGAGGAGCAACTACTGTGGTGCATCCTGTAAAAACAGAGCAGACGGCAAGCAAAACCCCAAGTGTAACCAGTAATCTCTTCATGCTCTTTCTCCTTTCTGCAAACATTAGCGCACGCCATGTTCAGGTTTCATTAAAGGGTCTCATCAATCAAAACAGTCCATCCATTGCTGATCCCCCTGTAGCTTTCTCCTTCAGACAGAACAAACTGACCTGGTATTTCCTCTGTGGCAACCTCTTCAACAAGGGGAAGGCTGCCATTCATTACCAGCAAATCATCTTCCGTAAGGCAAGGCGTCTGACGTGACATGAACAGCAGCATGGCCGCGGCCGCAGCCACGGGCACCGGAATGGCCATCCACCACCGACCGGCAAGCATTGTCATCACGGAAACATCTCTTTTCCGCTTCCCATGCAATCCGGCCTCAACATTTCGTCTCATCTCAAGCCAGAATCCCGGATACTCTTCCCTGTTCACCTCTTCCCTGACAAGCTCAAGGGCATCCCTGACATTGTCATAACCGGACAACCATTCGTCATTTTCCCCTATTTCCACGCCAGACTTGCCTGAAGAGGGAGACAACCTATCACTGATTTTCAATATATCCTTGACAAGTTTCCTAATCTCCATGACGGATACCTTCCTGTTTCAGGCGTTTCAAAAGATTTCGCATGCCAAAATGAAAGCTGGCCCTTGCGGTTACAGCCTTTATCTCCATAATTTCACTGATCTCTTCAAAATCCATTTCCCTGAACAGCCTGAGGCCAAGCACCATACGCTGTCTATGGGGAAGTTTTGAAACAGCTTCCTTCACCTTCCTCACCATCTCCCTGCTCATGGCAATGCCCTCAACTGACTGCCCGCTGTCATGAACATTTTCAAACAGCTCGCATTCATCCTTTTTCTTTCGCAGGTGATCCCGCGCGCAATTCATGGCCACAGTCATAATCCAGCTCCTGAACCTCTCCTTTTTACGAAGACGGCCTATCTTCTGAAATGCCTTTACAAAGGCCTGCTGGGTTATATCCTTAGCGTCTTCAGTATCAAAAACAACAGCCTTCACAGCATAAAAGACCTGCCGCTGATAACGGGACATCAGGGCATGAAAGGCGTTCATGTCCCCATTCAGAAAATTATCTATCAGTTCCCTGTCTTTCATCCCTGTCTGTTTTTCCCTTTGAACAGTAAGACGCGGGGCAGGAAAAAGCGTTTAAAACTTTTTCTGTCTTTTTATGAATGATGCAAATGGAAACGGTTGCTCACCGTTTTGTCCAATGCCTCATATTCCTTCCGATATACACATTGAAATACCTGGCATCTTCTTTTCGGGGAGAGAGATATATGGACTTCACAAATTCAACGTCCTCAAAACAGCCGGCCAGATCAGGCACAAGCTCCTTGTTCATGTCAAGAACAATAAGGGCGTCGTCCCCCACGCGGTCAACCGGGGCGTCCCATATCTCGTACTGGGTTGAAATGTGCCTGTTGATCCCGTTCCACCTGTATACCACCGGATGGGAAGGCATGTAAAAGGCAAGGGCGCTTGCGGTCTGGCGCCGCCTGGTCACAATAAAGACCCTTTCAGGAGAAGGGAGGGAGTCATATATCTCCTGCACAGACTTCCCGAGTCTGTCCCAGCCGGTAATCCTTGCCAGGGGATCGTGTTTTGCGCCTGCCACAGGAGTAAGGGGCAGGATAACAGCCCCGGCATAAAGACAAAGGGTTAAAAACGCCGCGCAACCAACTGAAATTCTTACATAGCGTGTTGGCGGCGGGGCAAGTTCACTGAAACAGGCAAATCCCCCTGAACACCATCCGGCGGCAAGGACAAGGAGACTGATATAAAAGGGGGCCGGCCAGTTGGCATTGACATGCTGACGCATGGAGAGGCAGATTACCGGAATCAGCATGAGAAATCCGGTGGAGACAAGAAACAGCATGGCCATCCATTCCCTTTTCAGCCTTTCAGGCAGGTCCGCAGAAAGGAAGGAGCCAAGACATGAAACTGCCTTGCCTTCGGCAAGGTCCCTGCATCTGCACCCCTTTGCCGTAACACGGTATTTCCCTTTGCCGTAAGGCAAAAGACGCTTCAGGACAGCCCGGCACGCCATCACTCCAGCCATGAAAAGAAGCAGCCACAGAAGCGGTGAGTATATCCCCGCCTGGGAACCCAGAAATTCAAAAAGCGTCCCTGCCGAATCAATCAGGCTGAAATCAGTTCCGGCAAAATGGTGGGCAGTATGTTCAAGGGTTATCCAGTCATGCCTGTAATTCCACCATATGACAGGGGCAAGGGAAAAGAAGGAGAGAAGCAGGTAAAGCCAAGGCCATACTGTTTTCAGGATTTTCCGTCCGTCAGGGACAAGGAGAAGGAAAAAAAATGTTCCCGCCGGAAAGGCGGCCATTGTCTGCTTGGCAAGGAGACCTGCACCTGTGGCCAATCCTGCCGCAATCCACCACCCTTTTTTCCTTTCTCCTTCAGGACATGAAGGTTCCACGGCCCTCCAGAGGCAGTAAAGCGCCATTGACCAGAAAAAAAGAAGGGGCGCGTCAATGGTCATTACAAAGGCCGCCACTGCTGACGCCGGGGCAAGGGCCATGAACAGAGTGGCCAAAAAACCTGCCTGTTCACTGAACATCCTTGATGAGACAAGGGCGACAAACCACATTGAGCCAAGGTTCATCAAAAGCGCGGGAAGTCTCACCGCCCAGGTAAAGTCCCCGAAAATCCATGTGGAAAGGGCCATTATCCAGGCCACGGCAGGGGGTTTGCTGTAATAGCCCCAGTCAAGATGTCTGGACCAGTCCCAGTAATAGGCCTCGTCAGGTGAAAGGGTAAATGGCGCGCCAAGGAGAAAGGCAAACCTGACTGCTGTGGTTACCGCAAAAAGCAGCATGATGGACCGTGGCCAATCCCCCGCGTCTCCAGGCCCGGTGACAAGGTTTGGGAGGAAACTTCTGCCTGTCATTGTTTCTGACACCCTCCGGTCTTATATGAACCGGTTATGTAAACAGGGCCTCCGGCAAGGCTTACAACCGCCTGCACAGAAAAAAGTCCGAGTCCAAGGGCAACGGCCTGCTCTTCAGGAACCCCCTTCAAGGCAAGAAAACACGCAAGGGTTCCCTCCCTTATGCCGAGCCCGCTTATGCTCACAGGCAATATGGAGAGAAGGGCCACCGCAGGAAAAATGGCGAAATAATATGCCGGCTCAACATCAATGCGCATTGCATCTCCCATAACCGCCAGGGCAGAGATGCTCAGGAACTGGACAGGGACTGAAAGGGCAGCCGCCTTCAGCACCACAGCCGGATGGTGCCATATCTTCATTATAGCATTTATCCTGCCTTCAATGGATGGGAAAAAACGTATCATAAGCCTGCCTGCGGTTCTTATCATGCACAGTCCGCATATTCCGGCTGCGGTAACCCCTGCGAGGGCAAGGGAAAGCCCGGGTGGCAAAAGGCCGGGATAAAGGGTCACCGTGGCGCTTCCAAGGACAAAGAGTCCGGCCATGCCAAGCAGCCTGTCAATGAAAATGGAGTATCCGGCCCACACCTTGCCGCCTTCGTTCCCTTCTCCAGCAAGGAAAACTGCCTTGAACAGGTCTCCGCCTATGCTGGTTGGCATAAAAAGATTAAAAAACATGCCTGTAAAATAGAGTTTGAGATACCTGAGATAACCGCCTGAGAATCCAAGGGATGTGGCAATGCCCTGCCACCTGAAGCTGCTGATGAACTGGGAAGCGGCATAGAGAGATATCGCCGCCCCCCATGCAGAGGGGGGAATCTGCCTGAAGGCGTGAAACAGGGATGAGACACCTGTGCGCGAAAGGAGCCAGCCAAGGAGCAGGACACTCCCCGCAAGCCTTGCCAGAAACTTTATTTTATCTGTGTATCTTCCGGATTTCATTAAAAAAGCCAGTTAGAGACAAAAACCTGGAAATCCATCCGGCTAATGTTTCAGAAATTCCCTGACAGTATATATTCTTTTACCGGAAGATT
>CAYXYO010000189.1:0-3100 GCA_964469365.1 uncultured Desulfobacterales bacterium
ACAATGTATTTGATATCCTTTGCCGTATCTCCCTTTTCCACTCCAATAAAGAGGAGCACTCCACGACCTATTTCTCCTGTTATTTTATGGTCGACCTTGACCGAGGCGTTTTCAACCTTTTGCCATACAGCGCGCATTTTATCTCCTTGATAATAGGTTCTTCATTCATGGACAGGAGCAGTGTGATTCTGTATCCTGCCATCCTGCTTCAGGTATTGTGAAGAGTTACCATATATAGTAGTTTTGTTCAAAGTTTCGGATAACAATATGTTCCGGAGGAGATATGCCATCTATAAAGTTTCTACCATCCAGTATATCAGTTGATGTCCCGGCCGGGGAAAACCTGCTAAAGGCCGCAATGATGGCAGGCGTGCATGTAAATGCCTCGTGCGGAGGCGCTGGTGTCTGCAATAAATGCCGTATTTTTCTGGAGTCGGGCGAGGTCCGTGGAGAGGAACTGCCTGATGGCGGCTGGAAGGCCTGCGCCACCTTTCCGGTGACTGATGTTGTCGTCAGGGTGCCGGCAGAGTCGGAAATGGACAGGAAGGCCCTTGAGCGTTCGGCAGGAGGCCGGGCGGCAGCCTGGCTCCAGGCAGGAAAGGGCGGGGATGAAGTACGTCTCAAACCTGCTGTTTCAAAGGTTGAGGTGGTGCTTCCTGAGCCTACCCTTCAGGACAGCATACCTGACCTTGCGCGGATAAGGCGTGAGATAGGCCAGGGAGTGTTGCAGGGTATCTCTCTTGACGTGGACAGCCAGGTGCTTTTTTCCATGCCGGATGCCATGAGACAGAGCGGCTGGAAGATTACAGCGTCGCTTATGGAGACCGGCAGGCCGGACGTAAGGCGACTGGTCAACGTGGAACCAGGCGGAAGTTCCGGCATGCATATGGCCGTGGCTGTGGATATAGGCACAACCACTGTGTCAGCCATGCTGATAGACCTCAATACAGGTAAGACTCTTGCCGAGGCGTCTGATTACAACCCCCAGGTGAGTTTTGGAGAAGATGTCATCTCCCGTATGGAATTCAGCCGCAGGGGAGACGGCCAGAAAATCCTGAAGGAACATATAGTAAACTGTCTTAATTCCCTTGTGGGTGACGTTTGTGCTTCTGCGGGCGTTGATGTGTCAGGACTCAGCCTTGTAACCGTGGCTGCCAATACAGTCATGTGTCATTTCCTGCTTGGGCTTGAGACAAAATACCTCAGGGCCCAGCCCTACATTCCGGTTGCCAGCCTTTTTCCGCCTGTACGTTGTGTTGAACTTGGGCTTGACGTGCCGGAACATGTGCGTCTTTTCCTTATGCCGTGCGTGGCAAGTTATGTGGGAGGCGATATCGTTGCCGGCGTGGTTGGCACAGGCATGAACCATGATCCTGAACTTACTCTTTTTATTGATATAGGCACAAATGGCGAGATTGTGCTGGGCAACAGGGACTGGATGGCCTGCGCTGCCTGTTCCGCAGGCCCTGCCTTTGAAGGCGGCGGAATCAGGTACGGCATGAGGGCAACGTCAGGAGCCATTGAGGTGGTGCATGTGCATCCCGAAACCTTTGAGCCCATGCCCCTTACAATCGGCGGTGAAAGGGCCAGGGGAATATGCGGTTCGGGGATAATCAGCCTTCTTGCCGGCCTTTTCATGGCAGGGGCCCTTGACCCCCAGGGAAAATTCCGCAGGGATACCGGGTCTGAATTTTTGAGAGAGGGTGCTGACGGCTGGGAATATCTCGTGGTAAGCAGGGAAAATGCCGCAGTTGAGCAGGATATTGTCTTTACAGAGGCCGATGTGGAGAACCTGGTGAGGGCAAAGGGGGCTATGTTCGCCGGATATCTTACACTGCTTGAGGCTGTGGGCATGACCATTGAAGACCTTGACAGGGTTATACTGGCCGGCAACTTCGGAAGCTATATTGATCTTGAACAGGCCATCACCATTGGTTTCATGCCTGATATCCCGAGAGACCGTTTTTTCTTTGCCGGAAACAGCTCCCTTGCCGGGGCAAGGGCCGCTGCCCTGTCATGGCCGGTTGCCAGAGAGATGAAGGATGTGGCCCAGATGATGACGCACTTTGACCTCAGCGATAACTCCAGGTTCATGGATAATTACGTCTCATGCCTTTTCCTGCCACATACTGACATGTCTCTTTTTCCGTCAGTGCAAAGGGGATAGATATGGATTACAGTAACCCTCAGGCCTGCCATTGAACGGCAGGTTGTTATTCCGGCTGCCAGACTCATGGTTGAAAGGATTGTCTTTGATAATTCAAGACGTTTTCTTTTATGTCCGATAGTAGAAATAAAGATATCATGCGTAGAGAGAGTTCGAGAAACTGTTTGTTGCCTCAGACAGACAACAGTAGAGCCGGGATTGAAACGGTGTAACTCAGCAGGATAAAGGAGTATGCCATGGACAGCAAGGGAATAGAGATTCAGGGATTGAATCTGTTTGTGAGGCCTGAGCCTTTTGGCATTAATCAGGATACGTCATTCATAAAGCCTGTTGAAAGTATTACCCAGGATATGATGGGGTCGGTAATGCAGAAAAAACCGCAGCCTGACCAGCTCCGTTCCGATATTTCCAAAAAGAAGCTTAATGCAGAAGATGCCAGAACGGCATCTGAACTTATGAACATCATTATTGAAGATTCTCCGGAACTTGAGGCAGACTGGAAACTGGATGAGGAACAGGGGGTGTTTGTGGTCATTATAAAAGAAAAGGGTAGTGACCGCATCATAAGACAGATTCCGGCGGAGGAGGTTCTGGCAGGTCTTCCGGC
This sequence comes from uncultured Desulfobacterales bacterium, assembly GCA_964469365.1. Classification (GTDB taxonomy): domain Bacteria; phylum Desulfobacterota; class Dissulfuribacteria; order Dissulfuribacterales; family QOAL01; genus CAYXYO01. The sequence goes on from CAYXYO010000189.1 coordinate 2,775, forward strand.
AAGGGACTATGAAAAGGGAGCGGGTCTTCTGAACAGGATGGTCTGATTTCACGTTCTTGGTGAAAGTAACAGATAATTTAAAGGAGAGAGAATGGGAATTCGCAAACGTTTCGGGCTGATAATGGTTATTGTAAGTGTCGTTACTCTTGGCGCTATCAGTGTTGCGACATATTATCTCAGCGTTCAGGCAGCACAGATAGAAGCACATCGAAAAGCGGAGATTATTTTCAAATACAACCTGTCCGCGAGAAAATATTTCAGGGAGATGCAACAGCCGCTTATAACAGAGCTTGTTGAGAAGGACCGTTTCTATCCTGAACTGATGT
>CAYXYO010000190.1:0-6216 GCA_964469365.1 uncultured Desulfobacterales bacterium
TGGCTCGGCGCGGCAGACGACCTCATTTTCCGCAAGAGGGGCGTTGAGTTTGTTGACGGAACCGCTCCGGGCTTCGCAGCCATACTCGGCACGCCATCCGACCCTGAAATGGCTGCCAAGATTGCCATAGAGCTTCAGGAGAAAAACCTTTACATATTCATGCATGACAAGACCGACGGCATAAGCATGCCTGAACAGCTCCTCAAGCAGAATGTGCAGATAGGCTGGTCAACACGTCTTGCGCCATTCGGCCCCACATACACTTCAGCGGTATTTGCCATCGGTTTCGCATGCCGCGTAGCCCTGGCATTCGGAGGTGTAAAACCAGGGGCATACATGGAAAACCTGCTCTATAACAAGGACAGAACCTTTGCCTTTGTAATGGCCTTCGGCCCGGTTTCAGACGAATGGTACGCCAATGCCGCAGGGGCAATCAACTGGGGTTTCCCGACCATTTCCGACTATGACATCCCGGAGGTGCTGCCAACAGGCATCTGCACCTATGAGCATGTCGTGGCAAACGTGCCCCATGAAGAGATTGTCCAGAAATCCATTGAAGTTCGCGGACTCAAGGTATCGGTCACAAAGATCGACACGCCCATGTCCTACGGTCCGGCCTTTGAAGGCGAACGCATCAGGAAGGACGATCTCTTCCTTGAGTGCGGCGGCGGACGCACCCTTGGCGTTGAGGTCCTTGTCTCAAGGGAGATGGACGAGATTGAAGATGGCAGGGTAATAGTTGAAGGGCCTGAAATGAGCGACTGCAAGGAAGGTGACAAACTTCCCCTTGCCATCCTTGTTGAGGTCGCAGGCCGGGAGATGCAGTCTGACTTTGAACCAATCCTTGAGCGCCAGTTCCACCATCTGATCAACTATGTCCAGGGCATAATGCACATCGGACAGAGGAACATCATGTGGCTCAGGGTTGGCAAGGCAGCCATTGAAAAGGGCTTCCTGTTCAAACACATAGGAAACGTTCTCCATGGAAAGCTGCACCAGGATTTCGGGGCCATCCTTGACAAGGTCCAGGTAAAGATTTTCACCGAAGAGGAGAAAGTCAAGGAAGTGCTTGAGCTTGCCAAAAACGTATACGCGGCCCGTGACGAACGCCTCGGTTCCATGACTGACGACACAGAGGAGATATTCTATTCATGCAGCCTCTGCCAGTCATTTGCTCCAAGTCATGTATGCGTTATCACGCCTGAAAGGGTTGGAATGTGCGGGGCATACAACTGGCTTGACGGCAAGGCGTCCTACCAGATCAATCCCACCGGCCCCAACCAGCCCATTGAAAAGGGTGAGCTCATAGACGCCAAGCTTGGGCAGTGGACAGGCATCAACGAGTTTGTAAAGACGGCGTCCAGGGGCCATGTGGAGCGTATCAGCGCATACAGTCTCATGGTCGATCCGATGACCGCCTGCGGCTGTTTCGAGTGTGTTGCCACCACCCTGCCCATGTGTAACGGCATAATGATTGTAAACCGTGACTTCATGGGCATGACCCCAAGTGGAATGAAGTTTACGACCCTGGCCGGCATGGTTGGCGGCGGCGCTGTCACTCCGGGCTTTCTTGGCGTCTCCAAGCACTTCATATGCAGCCGCAAGTTCATGAACGCTGAAGGCGGGCTCAAGAGGGTCGTCTGGCTTCCAAAGATGCTCAAGGAAGAGCTCCGTGACCGTCTTGAAGCCAGGGCAAAGGAAGAGGGCGTTGAGAACCTTCTTGACATGATTGCAGACGAAGAAGTGGGCGCCACTGAAGATGAAGTCCTCAAGTTCCTGCAGGAGAAGGGACATCCGGCCCTTTCAATGGACAGCTTAATGTAATAAGGAGAGTTTAAAGATGGCTCTTACCGGTATTGAAATAATGAAAATGCTCCCCAAGACAAACTGCGGGGAGTGTAATGTGCCGACCTGTCTTGCCTTTGCCATGAAAGTCGCGGCGGGTCAGGAGGATATAGGGGCGTGTCCCCATGTCTCTGACGAGGTAAAGGAGATGGTTGGAGAGGCTTCGGCCCCTCCCATCAGGACCATAACCCTTGGAAGCGGAGACAACAAGTTTGAAATGGGCGGTGAGACATGCATGTACCGCCATGAGAAGAGGTTTGAACATCCAACGGGCATTGCCGTGCTGGTAACCACTTCAATGAACGATGATGACGTGGCAGGCAGGCTTGAGCGTTTCAGAACCCTGCGTTACGACCGTGTAGGCATGGAACTCAGGGCCGAGCTTGTGGCCGTGAAGGATGAAGGCGACAAGGCCGCCTTTACCGCCCTTGTTGAAAGGGTCAGAAATGACGCCCCGGACGCGGCCATTATCCTCATGTCTGAAGACAGCGACGCCATGGCCGCGGCCGCTGACATCTGCGGGGAGCACAAGCCGCTTCTCTATGCCGCCACAGAGGCAAATGCCGAGGCAATGACAGCCCTTGCCAGGGAAAAGGAGTGTCCCCTGGCAGTAAGGGGCGCTAACATAGGCGAGACAGCCGCCCTGTCGGAAAAGATACAGGGAGAAGGCGTGAAGGACCTTGTGCTCGATTCAGGGGCCCGCACCATAAAGGCCGCCATGGAGGACAATATTGTCTGCCGCAGGACGGCCATTAACCACAAATACAAACCCCTTGGAATGCCTACCATAGCCTTTCCCTGTGAAATGACCGATGACCCCATGATGGAAGCCATGCTTTCCAGCATACTGGTACTGAAGTACGCGGGAATCATTGTGTTGTCAGATCTCCAGGGAGACACCCTCTTCCCGCTTCTCCTGGAACGTCTGAACATATTCACCGATCCCCAGCGTCCAATGGTGGTTCAGGAGGATATATATCCCCTCAACGGACCTGATGAGAACTCTCCTGTGCTTGTTACCTGCAACTTTTCTCTTACATACTTTATTGTTTCAGGTGAAATCGAGGGAAGCAAGGTGCCTTCATGGCTCCTTATCAAGGATACTGAAGGGCTTTCAGTGCTGACCGCATGGGCGGCGGGCAAGTTCAGTGCCGATCTTATAGCAATGTTTGTCAAGAAGAGCGGCATAGAGGAGAAGGTGAAACACAGGAGCCTCATTATTCCCGGATACCTTGCCTCAATCAAGGGAGAACTCGAGGAAGAGCTGCCTGAATGGACAATCCAGATAGGACCAAGGGAGGCAAGTCATCTTCCGCCCTTCCTCAAGAGCTGGAAGCCTGAATAAAAAAGGGGATTGGAGAAACTGCAATGTATGTTCAATGTATATCTGAAAGTATAAATATAATGGGTACGAATACCGGAAACGGTATGCGTCAGCGCGACCCTGAACCTATTGTGAAAATGGCCCATGAAGAGGTGGCTGACGGCGGAGATTTTCTTGACCTGAACATCGGCCCGGCCAGAAAGGACGGGACAGACCTCATGCCCTGGATTGTCAGGGTGGTTGAGGAGGTGACAGACTGTCCTCTCTCCATGGATACCACCAATGCCGACGCCCTTATCACAGGCATGCAGGCTGCCAGGCATCCGGAACGGCATATAATGAACTCCATATCCCTGCAACCGGAACGCATGAAAAAACTTATTCCGGTTGCCGCAGAGGCTGGTTGCTATGTGGTGGCGCTGCTCTGGGGGGTTGACGGCATGCCAAGGGATTCAAACGAAAGGGCCGCCATGACAGTGGATATCACCATGGCCATGAACGAGGCAGGCATCCCCAATGAAAAGATACTTGTCGATCCCATTGGAACGCCCATAACCCTTGGAGCCGATCAGGTGATGAGCGGTCTTGAATTCATGGCCATGCTTCCTGACATAGCGCCGGGGGTCAAATCAACGGTAGGGCTTTCCAATGTCTCCAACGGGGTCTCAACGGAAAAGAGGCACTACCTCAACCGGGGTTATCTCGCCATGCTCATGAAATACGGCATCTGGTCTGCCATTGTTGACACCTATGACCAGGAACTTGTGGAGCTTGCCCATGGCGAGCGGCCTGAGCTTTTGAAGATTGTGCATGACATCATGGATGACAATGACCCTGATCCATCCACCCTGAGTCCCAAGGAGCTTGAATACTACAAGACCACCAGGGTCCTCATGGGCAAGACTGTTTTTTCAGAATCATGGCTTGAACTGTAGGAGAATCATGTCTGATATATTTCATCTAACCATTGACGGCAGGGAAGCCGAAGCGACAGCCGGGATGACCGTCCTGGATGCCGCCAGGCTTGCCTCCATCCATATTCCAACCATGTGCCATCTTGCAGGGGCGGAGGATTCAGAGCGTCCCTGCCTGATATGCATGGTTGAAATCGAGGGAAAAGGCAGGGTGCGCGCCTGCAATACCCCTGCTGAAGAGGGGATGCAGGTTGTAGTCAGGAACAAGGAGCTTGACGCCTTCAGGAAGGAGCGTCTTGAGACCCTTTCCAAAAGCCATTACGGAGACTGCCGCGCGCCATGCAACCTTACCTGTCCCGGCGGAATCAATGTGCAGGGGTATGTGAATCTCATTGCCAAGGGGGAGTATGAGGCTGCACTGAGGCTGATAAAGGAGAAAAATCCCCTGCCCATATCTGTTGGCAGGGTCTGCCCGCGTTTCTGCGAAACAAGATGCCGCAGGGTGCTTCTGGACGAGCCCATAGCAATCAACCATCTCAAACGGTTTGTTGCCGACTTTGCCACAAAATCAAGGCATGTGGCAGAAGAAGTGCCCCCCTCCACAGGCAGGAAGGTCGCCATCATCGGAGGCGGACCGGCCGGACTTTCAGCATCATATTACCTGCGCAAGAACGGACACCAGGTAACGATTTTCGAGGCTGAGGAGAAACTTGGCGGTCTGCTCAGGTACGGTATCCCTGACTACAAACTTCCAAACAGGGAAGTCGACAGGGAGGTGCAGAACATCCTTGCCATGGGTGTTCACGTGAAACTTAAAAAACGCTGGGGCGTTGATTTCAACATACAGGCCCTCAGGGATGAAGGCTATGAGGCGGTCTTTATAGCCACAGGCCTTGCCAGGCAGAAGGTGCTTGAGGTTGAAGGGTCTGAATTTTCACTTTGCGGCCTGAAGTTTCTCAGGTCAGTGAACATGGGAGAACGGCCTGAAATCGGCGAAAAGGTACTTGTTGTGGGTGGCGGCGACATTGCCGTTGACGCTGCCCGGAGCGCCAAACGTCTTGGCGCCAGGGATGTGACTGTCATATATCCCCGTTCCAGGGTTGAGCTTCCCGCCCACCAGAGAGAGATTGAAGAGGCGGAAAAGGAGGGGGTCCAGTTCTTTCTGATGGCCACCCCACTCAACATTGCCAGGGAGGATGACAGGATAAAGGTGGACATGGCCCGTACAATCCTTTCCGAACCTGACGAAAGGGGCGTGAGGGTTCCTGTTCCCATGCCAGGCTCGCGTCTCCTCTGGGAAGGCGATACGGTAATTGCCGCAAACGGTCAGGTTGGCGATGACACCTTTCAAACCTTTGGGGAGATAGAGGCATCCATAAAACTGACCCCGAGAAAGACCATAAAATCCCATCCCAGCACAATGAAAACCAGTGTTGAAGGCGTATACGCCGGAGGGGACGCGGCCAGCGGCTCAAGGACCGTTATTCAGGCTGTATCCGCCGGACGGAGGGCTGCCGAGGCCATACATGAATCCTTCACAGGCAAAAAGGCCGGTATTGCGGAGCCGAGGTTCAATTTTACAAGGGGCAAGCGTTTTGAAGATGTGGACATGCACAACTTCAGCGGTTACTCCATAAAACTGAACGAGGTCATGCCTGCCCGTCCGCCTGAACGGCGTCTTGGTGACTTTGACGAGACCCAACTCGGTTTTTCCGAGGAGATGGCTGTCAGGGAGGCCGGCAGGTGTCTCCAATGCGGATGTGAAGGCGTATCAAAATGCACTTACAGGGAACTTTGCGTTGATTACAAGGTGAAGGCAAAGGAGGCTCCCTCACGCCTCAAATATGAAATTGACAACTCCCACACCTTTATCACCGTTGACCCCAACAAATGCATAGGATGCCTGCGTTGCGAGCGTTCATGCAGGTATGACGGCATTGACATAGAGGTAAAGGCCGATGACTCAGGGGTGCTTGAACATGTAAGCATAAAATTCAATGAGCAGTGTGTCTCCTGCGGCGCGTGCGTTGACGCCTGTCCCACTGGCACACTGGTCAAAAAGGACATAGTCGCCCCTGTACTGCCAGCCCAGGTAAAACCTGTAAAGAGCGTATGCACCTACTGCGGGACCGG
>CAYXYO010000191.1:0-11057 GCA_964469365.1 uncultured Desulfobacterales bacterium
TCCTTTTGCATCAGACTGTCATAGGCCTTGAGACCCAGAAACAGCTTGAACTAGCCGAAGACAAGGCCGACATAATACTTGGATGCGTTGGCGGCGGTTCAAATTTCGGCGGTCTTGTGGCACCATACGCCAGGGACAAGATGAAGGGTAAAAGCGATGTGGAAATCATAGCAGTGGAACCCAAGTCCTGCCCTACCCTTACAAAGGGGCTCTATGCATATGACTATGGCGATACCGCCGGCATGACTCCAATGATGCTTATGTACACGCTGGGACATACCTTTGAGCCTCCTGGCATACACGCGGGCGGTCTCAGGTATCATGGAGACGCGCCAATACTGTGCAACCTTGTCAGGAACGGGGTTGTGACCCCAAGGGCATATACCCAGAATCCGGTATTTGAAGCCGCCACACTCTTTGCCCAGACAGAGGGCATCATTCCCGCGCCTGAGACATCACATGCTGTAAGGGCCCTGGTTGACGAGGCGCTGAAGTGCAAGGAAACCGGAGAGGAAAAGGCGATTGTGTGCTGTTTCAGCGGTCATGGACACTTTGACCTTGCGGCCTATGACGCCTATATCGAAGGCGACCTGACCGATTACGAATATCCGGATGAAAAGATAAAGGCAGCCCTTGCCGACCTGCCACAGACATCCGGCTCATAAACCTGAAAGCATGGCTGCCCTGATTTTTTCAGGGCGGCTGTTTTTTTCTAATTTTCCATGTCTTCCCATTTCATACATAAGATTCCGCTGCCCTGCGACGCTGAAAAACTGATTCCTCACAGGCCGCCCATGCGTCTTGTGGCGTCAGTCATCCGGCGTGACAGGGTAAACGAGACAGGGGAAGTTGACGCCGTCACACCTGAAACAGGCATGTGGACCAGCGGCGGCAGGGTCACGCCTGAATATCTTGTGGAGCTTACGGCTCAGGCCATGGCGGCGGTGAATGGATACGACCTGCTCTGCAAGGGCAAGGACGCACGCACGGGATTTCTTGTGGGCGTGGACACATTTTCATGGAACTTTATTCCTGACGCAGGCGTTGAACTGAGGATAAAACTGCAGAAAAAATTTGAGATGTATCCTGTGACCATCATGGAAGGCAGGGTGTTCGCCAGCGGGAAGCTGGTTTCACGCGGAGAGATCAAGGTGTGGGAGGTTGAAGAGGCGGTCTGATTGACAGGGGCAGTCAACCGTCCCTGAAAATAACTCACAATTTCCATGTCAACCATAGAACCTGAAAACATAGCGGCTAAGGCACTCTATTCCGAACGTAAAATTAATGAACTCACATCCCTTTACGAGATTGCAAGGGAACTTTCGGCGTCTGACGACCTGAAAAACTCCCTCAAGAAGGCAGCGGAAATCCTTGAGGAAAGGATGGGGTTGCTCAGAGGGACCATATCCATAATGTGTCACGGCAATGTTGACCTCCAGGTGCAGGTAGCCCATGGCATGAGCCCCAGTGCAAGAAAAAAGGGAATTTACAGGGTGGGAGAAGGCATTACCGGCCAGGTTGCCGCGACTGGCGAACCTGTCATCATACCTGACATAAACCGGGACAGCCGTTTTCTGAACAGGACCAAAAGCCGTGGAGATCTCAGGGAGAAAAACATCTCCTTTATCTGCGTTCCCATAAAACTTGGACACAGGACCATAGGGACACTCAGCGTTGACCGTGTAAGCGGTTCTGACGCAAGCCTTGAGGACGATCTGAATTTCATTGTGATACTCAGCAGCCTCATTGCCCACAGCGTGGGCAGGTTGCAGGCCGCCATGTCCGAAAAGGATTCACTGGTAAACGAGAACAGGACGCTCAGGCTCGCCCTTGCTGAAAAATATGAAATAGGCAACTTTATCGGCAGGTCAGGACGCATGATTGAAGTCTTTGACATGGTTGCCAGGGTATCTGAGAGCAATGCCACTGTCCTTTTGAGGGGAGAAAGCGGCACGGGCAAATCCATGGTCGCCCGCGCCATACACTTCAACAGCGCAAGAAAGGACGGCGCATTTGTGGTTGTCAACTGCTCCGCCCTTCCCGAGACCCTGATAGAAAGCGAGCTCTTCGGCCATGAACGTGGGGCATTTACCGGGGCGGTAAACATGAAAAAGGGCCGCTTTGAAATGGCTGACAACGGGACCATATTCCTTGACGAGATAGGAGAGCTGCCCCATTCCGTCCAGGTGAAGCTGCTTACCGTAATTCAGGAAAAAGAGTTCCAGCGGGTCGGCGGAACAAGGACCATAAAGACAAACGTGCGTATCATTGCAGCCACAAACAAGAATCTTGAAGAGGCCATGAAGGCGGGAGAATTCAGGGAAGACCTCTATTACAGGCTGAATGTGTTTCCCATTTACCTGCCTCCGCTCAGGGAGAGGCGTACAGACCTTGTGCTCCTGGCAGAACATTTTCTGGCGAAATACGCGGAGGAAAATCACAGGAAGGTGAACCGCATATCAGAGCCTGCCATTGACTGTCTTATGAAGTACAGGTGGCCCGGCAACATAAGAGAGCTCCAGAACTGTATTGAGCGGGCTGTTCTGGTGTCTGACGAAAATGTGATACGCATCCATCACCTTCCGCCTCATCTCCAGATAATGGGCGCTGGCGATGACGAGAAAAGAAATATCAGGTCCCTTGCCGGGGCTGTTGCCAATTTTGAAAAGGAGTTGATAGTGGAGGCCCTTGCCGACACCGGAGGCAACCAGACACGGGCAGCCAAACTGCTGGACACCAGCCTGCGTATAATAAATTACAAGATAAACAAATATGGCATTGATGTTGAGCAGTTCAAGAGAAAGAAAAAAAGGAGCGGCGCCCGCTGACCGGAACTGACATGACAAGGCACTACGAAAAAAAGAGAGGATACGGCAGTAAAAAAAGGCGGCAACCCTGGAGACCTCCTGAACGCAAGGCAAAGAAGTTGCCAGCGACACAGCGGCTTCTTTTCAATGACATGAGCGAGGAACCTTTAATTGTTGAGCGGCCGGACCATAACATAAGCAGGCAGCATATAGACAAGGAGGCACTGAAGGTCCTTTACCGTCTCAAGGATCACGGTTTCACAGCCTATCTCGTGGGCGGAAGCGTAAGGGATCTCCAGCTTGGGAAAAAGCCCAAGGACTTTGACGTTGGCACAGACGCCCCGCCAGCGCGGATCAGGAAGATATTCAGACACAGCCGCATAATAGGCAAACGGTTCCGTCTTGTGCATGTCTATTTCAGGGGAGGCAAGGTTATCGAGGTCTCCACCTTCAGGAAAAAGATTGACATGGCGGACACCGAAGCCGCAAGGGACGGTGTGACCGACCACGAGATGTTCGGTCATCCCAGGGAAGACGCCCTGCGCCGTGACATTACAATAAACGGGCTGTTCTATAATATCGCTGATTTCAGCATCATTGACTATGTTGGCGGAATGGAAGACCTGCGAACCGGCGTCATCAGGACAATAGGCGACCCTGAACGCCGTTTTCTCAGGGACCCTGTACGCATGATGCGGGTCATCCGCCATGCTGCGCGGACAGGTTTTGACATTGAGCGGCAGACCTGGGATGCTGTTGTAAAACATGCTGACAAGATACGGCTTTGCGCCATACCAAGGGTGAGGGACGAGTGGCTCAAGGACATGCATACAGGGGTATGCGCCGAGTGGGCAAGACTTATGATAAAATGCGGCCTTTTTCAGGCGGTTTTTCCCTGTTATGCAAAACTGCCCCTGGACCATGATGATTGCATGGACAGGGAACCTTCATGTGAAACAGGCAGGACGCTTACCGGACTGTTTGCCTTCCTTGACAGATACGTCAGGAAATACGGCAAGCTGCACGAGTCCCTGATACTTGCTGTGCTCGCCTATCCCCTGCTGAACGCCATGCCAGAATGGAAAAAGCTCAATGGCAACCGGATAAGATGGGCCACGCATGAGGCCAGGACACTTACAAGGCATATGTTTGATCCCTATGATTTTGGAAGATATTCCCGTGAACTCATGAGCCAGATACTGGCGACCCAGAACCCCATCAGGATATGCGCCAGGAACAACAACTGGCCCAAACGGGTATGGTCAAAGGAATTTTTCGCAGACGCCCTGGAACTGTACAATGCCTTTGAAATCCTTAACGGAAGATCCCCTGTAAAAAACGCCCCGCAGGTTTCACGCGCTCCCGGAACCAGACACGCAAAAAAGAGATACAAAAACCATCACAGGAAACAGAGGAAAAGATGAAACTCAAACAGAACGCCAGAGAAATAGTCCTTGCCGAGATAGACGGCCTGGGACTGATAATGGGTGAAATACGCTATAACAGGCAGACTGAAACCGTTATATTCGCCCTGGAAAAGGGGGCTTTTTTTGACCTCTATTTTCCGTGCGCTATAGTATATGACCAGCAGCGGGGACCGGTAGTGCATCCCCATCTGCTGACCGCCCTCACCACCTCTTCCATAAGGGTGCAGCGGAGCAAGGTCTCATGCTTCATACTTGAACATGACATCAATCCTGAGGTTTTCAAGCAGTACCAGGATATAGTCATGGCCGTTACAGCCCGGCAGGATATGGCCGGACGCGTCCTTAAAGAGGAAAAGCCTGACAGACCCGACCCCCAGGGCGGAGGGCCCAGGGTCATTCCCATTGACAGAAAAAAGGGGAAATAACAGTCCGCCATGAAAATAATAATCACAGGCGGCGGACTGGCGGGCTGTGAGGCCGCGTGGCAGGCCGCGAAACGAGGGGTTGACGTCCTGCTTTATGAGATGAAGCCCCTGCAATTTTCTCCTGCCCATACCAGTTCAGACCTTGCCGAGCTTGTATGCAGCAACTCCTTCCGTTCAGACGCGCCTGATTCCGCGGTCGGTCTTTTGAAGGAAGAGATGAGAATGGCGGATTCCCTGCTCATGCTTGCCGCTGAAAAGACCAGGGTGCCTGCCGGCAAGGCACTGGCGGTTGACCGCAGGGAGTTCTCCGCCTTTATCACTGACATCATTGAGAAACATGAACGGATAGAGATTGTAAGGCAGGAGATAACATCTGTTGAACAGTTGCCGCGGGAAAGCTTTTCAATAATAGCAACCGGCCCCCTTACATCCTCGCCCCTGGCGGATTCAATCCGGCACCTTGTGGGAAGGGAGTACCTCTATTTCTATGATGCCATCGCCCCTGTGATAATGGCCGATTCCATTGACATGACAAAGGTGTTCAGGCAGTCAAGATATGGCCCCTTTGGAGAAGGCGACTACCTTAACTGTCCCATGAACAGGGAAGAGTATCTGGCCTTCTGGTCTGCCCTTGTAAAGGCTGAAAAGGTGCCCCTGCGCGATTTTGAAAAACCGGCATATTTTGAGGGATGCCTGCCGATAGAGGTAATGGCAGAACGTGGGGAGGAAACCCTCTGTTACGGCCCCATGAAACCCAGGGGGCTTACCACTGCCGACGGCAGCCAGCCCCATGCCGTTGTCCAGCTTCGCCAGGAGAACCTTGATGCCACAATGTACAACATGGTCGGTTTTCAGACCAAGCTGAAGTGGCAGGAACAGCAGAGGGTTTTCAGGATGATACCCGGACTTGAACATGCCGAGTTCGCAAGGCTTGGAAGCATACACAGAAACACCTTTGTGTGCGCGCCTGAGGTGATAACCCCTGCCCTGCGGTTAAAGGCGGCAGGCCACATACTGCTGGCAGGCCAGATAAGCGGAGTTGAAGGTTATGTTGAATCCACTGCCATGGGCTGGCTTGCCGGAAGGAACGCGGCCCTTCTGTGCCAGGGAAAGGAGCCGTCAACGCCGCCTGCCGGAACTGCGCATGGAGCGCTGGTGAGACACATCACAAATGCCGGAACAAAAAAATTCCAGCCAATGAATATAAATTTCGGCCTGTTCCCAAGGCTTGGCAAAAAGATGCCCAAACGCCTGCGCGGCAAGGCTTACGCGCAGAGGGCAATGGAAGAGTGGAAGGAGTTTCTTGCCTCGGACAGCAGTCAGAAACAGCCCTCCTGACTCTCCCCTGACACAAGCCTACGAAAAGACGGCCAACAGACAGGAGTCCTGATCAGGAATCACGCCAAACATGCTCGATTAAAACAGAACGATAAATCCGGAGGTTACATGCAGCTTTCAATATATAACAGCCTTGGCAGAAAAAAGGAGCCTTTTTCACCCCTTGAGCCTGACCACTTCAAAATGTACGTTTGCGGAGTCACTGTCTATGACAGGTGTCACATAGGTCATGCCCGCTCGGCAGTGGTCTTTGACGCGGTTGTCCGCCATCTTCGCAGGATTGGCAACAGGGTCACCTTCATACGCAATTTTACTGACATTGACGACAAGATAATCAACCGCGCCGCCGAAGAGGGGATATCCACCGTGGAGCTGGCCAGACGCGAAATAGGTTTCTTTTATGAGGACATGGACAGACTGGGCATACTGCGTCCGGACATTGAGCCGAGGGCCACGGAACATATACCTGAAATCATAGCGCTGATTGAAAGGCTGATTGAAAACGGCAATGCCTATGAATCCCATGGAGACGTCTATTTTTCAGTCTCTGCCTTTCCGGGCTATGGCGAGCTTTCCGGCAGAAATCCGGATGACATGAAGGCAGGCGCAAGGATAGCGCCAGGCGAAAAAAAACGTGATCCCATGGACTTTGCCCTGTGGAAGGCTGCAAAACCCGGAGAGCCCAGTTGGGAAAGCCCATGGGGCGAAGGAAGACCTGGCTGGCATATCGAGTGTTCTGCCATGAGCATGAAATACCTTGGCGAGACCCTTGACATACATGGCGGCGGGCTTGACCTTATCTTTCCACACCATGAAAACGAACGGGCCCAGTCCGAGGCTGCCACAGGCAAACCCTTTGTCAGACTCTGGATGCATAATGGATTTGTCACCATAAACGGCGACAAGATGTCCAAGTCCCTGAACAACTTCATCACCATAAAGGACATACTTGACCGCTATCATCCCGAGGTGCTGAGGCTGTTTCTCCTTTCAAAACATTACCGCAGTCCCCTTGATTACTCCACCGACGCATTGGACGAAACATCCTCTGCCCTTGACAGATGTTATAACGCCCTGGCAGATGCTGCTGAAATTGCGGATAAAAAAGTAAAGAAACAGAGGCCGCTCGGCAAAGACGCTGAAAAGGCCTGCTCTGTGCTGGAAAAACTGGAAACAAGGTTTATTGAGGCCATGAATGATGACTTCAACACGGCCCAGGCAATAGGCCACCTGTTTGAAGGCGTCAGGGCCCTGAACAGGCTTAACATGGAAGCGTCAAAAAAACCTTCGGCCCTTTACGCCGAACCCCTGAAAAACGGCATAAGGGCAATCAGGGAATCCGCGGCGTCACTTGGCATACTTGAAGAGAACCCTTCTGAATACCTGCATAAACGTTCTCTTGAGGCAATAGCAAAGGCAGGACTTTCAGAGCAGGAGATACTTGACGCCATTAAGAACAGAAACGAGGCAAGAAAGGATAAAAACTGGGAAGAGGCTGACAGGATAAGGGATGAACTTGCCGCCAGGGGAGTTGTCCTGAAGGACGGGCCGGAAGGCACATCCTGGAGCGCCTCAATCAGGTAAAAAATGTTATGCTTATCAGTCAGATAGCATTCTATTATTGCTTTATTGAAGATTGGTTTAAAGACTGATAAGTTACCGACAACAAACTCATCTGTTTGATATTAACAGATTATATAACCTTGCGTTTCAAGGGACTGGCTACCATCGCGGTTTTTCGAAGTTCAGTCTTTCAAATTTACTTTCTTGGTTTGTCCAGGTTGGTTGCTGTAAAATCGCCAGCCCATGAATGCGGTCGTTAGCCATACAAGGTGCAAGGTTATTATTAACTGGCGGTTACACCCCTGAAAGAGTCTTCCATCATGATTTCCATTTCAGCAAGCATGATAGGCGTAAGTCCAAGCTCTTCGGCCTCCCTGGTTTCCGCAAGCATGATGCTTGGATCATGTTCTATGCATAGCCCAAGTTTCACACAGGCCCTGTCTGCGAGACGGACAATGCAAAGGGAAGTGTTTGATGTGTCAAATTCTTCCAGATGGTGTTCCCTGGCAATAACACAGTAAATCTCGGGCAGGTTCCAGTCCGCAAGGAGTTCATACCCCTTGTCGGCATGCAAGGTGTTAAGGAGCTCCATGACAAGTTCATGTGAAAAATCGGCTTGAAGCCTTCCTGTTGATACAAGCTTGTCCAGAACCGTAAGAAGAAAAAGGTAACCTATGTCATGGAGCAGCCCGCCCATGAAGACCTCGGATGTGTCATCAAAGGAGAGTCTGTCCGATATCCATCTTGAAGTCATGGCGCAGGCAACAGCGCCTTGCCATGACCTGTTCATCAGTTTCTGTATGAACGGGTTTTCTGCCTTGTAACTGCTGCGTTGGGACATCATGAGGGCCAGGTCGACCACCTGTGAACTTCCAAGCCTTACAATAGCGTTTTTAATGGATTTTATCTCAACCAACCCCTTGAAATAGGGTGAATTGGCTGCCTTCAGAACCTCGCTTGCAAGCACCGGGTCAGACTGTATGGCCCGTTCAATATCTTCAATCAGGTAATCATCACCCTGCACAATCTGTTGCAGCTTCATCGCAACCTTGTCAAAAACAGGCAGACGGAAATTTTCCTCTTTAACATACTGATCTATAAGCTCTATTAATGGAGTATCGCTCATTTATATATTCCCTGTATTCTCTTAAGCTGTGCCACCGGCCTTGGTTTGTCAAGACGCGGCAACATCCTTATTATCTCTTCAAAAGAGGTAAGCCCCATTGACGCCTTGACTATACCGTCTTCAAGAAGGGTGACAAGGTTGGAGGTATCAATACTGATTCTGCGTATTTCATATGATGTTTTTCTTGATATGATGGCATCCTTTACCGCTTCATTAAGCACAAGCAGTTCACATACAACTGTACGGCCGCTGTATCCTGTAAAGTTGCACTGACTGCACCCTGCTCCCCTGGCGAAGGTTAGCCCCTTGCCGGTTGCGGGGTCATATCTCAGTCTTCGCAATTCATCAGGTGAGAGGCGGTGTTCCTGGCTGCATGCCGGACAGACCCTTCTCAGCAACCTCTGGGCCAGCACGCTCACAACTGTTGATGAGATGAGAAAAGCCTCGATATTCATGTTCAGCAACCTCAACAGCCCGCCTATGGTATCCTCTGTATGGAAGGTTGTAAGCACCTTGTGGCCGGTCAGGGCGGCCTGTATGGCTGTTTCCGCTGAGAACCTGTCCCGTATCTCTCCTATAACGATTACGTCAGGGTCCTGCCTCACAATGTGTTTCAGCGTATCTTCAAAGGTTACGTTTATTTTGGGGTTTATGGAACATTGGGATATACCGTCAATAATGTATTCAGCAGGGTCTTCGGCTGTTATGATGCTGGTGTTTATGTTGTTCAGATACTGAACCGCCGCATAGAGTGTTGTTGTCTTGCCTGAACCTGTGGGGCCGGTGATAAGCACAATGCCGCTTGGTGCGTCAAGCACATCCTCCTTGAAAACCTGCGTCTGTCTCGGAGCAAGGCCAATGGAATTTATGTCCAGGAGTTTGCCCTGCCTGTTCAGCAGACGCATGACTATCTTTTCCCCATGAACCGTGGAGTAGATGGAAACCCTTATATCAACCGGGTTGTCATCATCACCAAAGAGGATACGTCCATCCTGGTGCCGTCTTTTTTCTGCTATGTCCGCGCCTGCAAGCACCTTGATTCGGCTGGTAACCGCAAGACGCAGTTCAAAGTCTATATCGTCCTGGGGCAACAACACCCCATCCTGCCTGTACCTGACCCTCAACCTGTTTTTCATGGGCTCTACATGGATATCACTGGCCCCCTTGCTTATGGCATCTTCCAGCAGCCTGTCCACGATGCGAACCACAACATTTTCCTCAGAACTTGCCACGCTATGATCAGACATTGCTGATTTTACAGATGCAAGTGCGGCGCGTATGGCTGTGAGAGGCGCTATGGCCCTGTCCGTATCGCCAAGGATATGTCTTGCCGCTTCAAGGTGTTCCTTGTCAAGGGGATCGGCAAAGGCCACAAGCACTTTACCCTCAACATCTCGTTTTACCGGGATAAAATCATGCTCTCGAAATATACGCATTGCGGCAGGCTTGAAAAAGGAGAAATCAGGTTCCCACTCTTCCAGGTCTACAAGGGTGAGATGCATCTGACAGGCTATCAGCTCATAAAGTTTTTTCTCATCTATAAGGTTGGTTTCAACCAGTATCTGACCTATGCGTTTTTCAGGATGTTCAGTCTGGATGGCCAGTACCCGCTCCAGATCAGCACGGGTTATCATGCCAAGTTCTATCAGCAGTTCACCCAAAGGGATATAGGTGTCCCTGGCCTTGCTTATCGCATTGATAATCTGATCGTCATCAATAAACTTGAGTTCTTTCAGGACAGACAGAAGGGGGGGATTGTCAGGCAGCTTGGAACACACCCTTTTCGCATAGTCAAACTGTTTTTCTGTTACAACTCCCTGATCAAGGAGGATATCTGCTAATGTCTTCCCACTGTTATTCATCAGGAATTATCCAATTCCAAATTTTGACATACCATAACTACTCTTGACACATTTATATTTTTTTCATAAACAAAAACGCTACTGTCACGTCAACTGTCGAATGTCGGATAGAGCCGGGATAGTTTAATCCGCGCATCATTCGCAGTAAACTGCCAGTTAACTTTTGCCTCTTTGTTGTTCCGGTGCTTCTGCCAAGCAGATACTTCTCGCTTAACTTCTTCAATGTTATCGATCCTGCGACTGAGGCATTGACCAATCAAAACATCCAATTCAATCTCAGCCATGTTAAGCCAACTCCCATGCTTGGGTGTATATATAAATTCGAATCGATCACACAATACTTTTGCCTTGGCAGGACAGAATGTTTCGTAAAGTGCTCCGGGGGTATGCGTATTCAAATTATCCATCACCAACGTTATCCTCTTGGCTTCTTGGTACTTGCCAGCAATCTCTTCAAGAAATTCAGCCCAGTCTTTTTTGTTTTTCTCTCCGTTATTTTCACCATAAGG
>CAYXYO010000192.1:0-2704 GCA_964469365.1 uncultured Desulfobacterales bacterium
TGAACTGGACGGTTCTGTAACAGGGCCGGAAAAGATGGAGGCCATAAAGGATACCATAAAATTTTACAGCGGCAGTTATCCCGTGGGGATAAACATCACCATACCAGGCAGGGGAACCGTAATGCTTGAGCTGCCTGACCAGTATGCCGCCGCCTTTACCCCTGCCTTTGAAGAGGCAATGGAGGCCATAACAGGCTACCGCTGCGTCATGCCGGTGTTGCAGAGTCAGCAGTCGCAGCCGGAGTCGGAAGGGTGACAATGGGTGGATGTGGTGATAATCCTGAAAATTGCAGGCAGGGTACTCCAGTGTCGTCTGAAAAAGAGGGTTTTCCATGAAACAGGCAATGGACATGCGGTTTGAAAAACGATATTGTAGGACGCAGGTATTGCCTGACAGTAACAGGCCTTAATATTTCAGGTTTGCATGAAGACCGTTGCGGAACTCGTTCAAAGGAGTCTTTGCAGGATGCGGTAACATGTAAAAAAGGTTTTATGTTGGCCATGCGGCAGGGGGCCTGAACATCGGACTACCTGAAAGCTGTAGCCTTCGGCTCAATGTGGGCAAAGCAATGAAAGAGGAGGCGTATCCGGTCAGCCATAAGTTTCTCATTTTGACAAAAACGTGGCAACAGGCCGGAAAGACAGCTTTTCAGGTTGTCTATAAATCCATGACACAGGAGAACAGGGAAGAGATAAAAATGGAAAATAGAGGATTCATAGGCGGCGGACAGATGGCAGAGGCCCTTATAAAGGGCCTGCTTGCAAAGGGGCTTGCGGACAGTGGAACCATTCACGCGGCTGACCCGTCCCCTGAACGTCAGAAACTGCTTGAAGAAAGATACAACATAAATGTCTATGCCGCTGGAGAAGATGTGTGCAAGGCTGCGAAAACAATCATTCTCGCGGTCAAACCCCAGGTTATGGCAACTGTCCTCAGGTCTGTTTCGCCTCATATTACACAGGAGCATCTGGTTATATCCATTGCGGCAGGCATTACGCTCTCCTTTCTTGAAAAGGGACTGCCACCGGGGACACGGGTCGTAAGGGTCATGCCCAACACACCTGCCCTTGTGCTTGAAGGCGCTGCCGGGATATGCGGAGGCACAGGCGCTTCAGATAAAGATGTCGCCCTTGTAATGTCCATGTTCAATGCGGTTGGAATAGCCGTGGCTGTAAATGAAAACCTCATGGATGCGGTTACAGGACTGAGCGGAAGCGGACCTGCCTACTGTTTTGCCTTTGTTCAGGGCCTTATTGACGCGGGCGTCCGGGAAGGCATACCAAGGCCGGAAGCAACCGAACTCGCCATACAGACCATGGCAGGCTCAGCGGCCCTTCTCAGGGAGACGGGAAAATCACCGGCTGACCTTACGGCAATGGTTACAAGTCCTGGAGGCACAACCATAGAAGGACTGTTCAGGCTTGAGAAGGGAGGTTTCAGGGCCGCCGTAATGGACGCTGTACATGGGGCAACCACCCGTTCCAGGGAACTTGGAGGGAACTGATGCTTCTACCTTCAGATTCAGGCAAGAAAACTCTCATATATAACATCCTGTTCGTGGCAGTGTCAGCCGGAATACTTGTTTTTCTGCTTAACGCGCCCCCTGAAACCACTGTCAAACTTCCGGCAGACGAAACACACAGACAGTTTTACGATATGGGGAAAAAGGAGGCGGAGAAACATTGCGGCAGGTGCCATGACCCTGACATGGTGGCGCCTCTGCCTGAAGGTCATCCTCCAAAGTACAGGTGCCTTTTCTGCCACAAGAAGGTCAGGCATCCGGATTTTTCCGGAAAAACCGCTCAAGACAGGGAATAAGGGGAGAACATGCCGGCCATCACAGGGTTTACAGGTCTTCACAACTCCGGTAAAACAACTGTTGCCCGCAGGGTTATAGAAAAACTGCGTTCCATGGGGTACAGGATCGCCGTACTTAAGTCCACCTCCCATGAGGGTATTGAAAAAGAGATGGACAAGCCGGGTTCTGACACGGCGCTTTACAGGGATGACGGTATAGAGGCAGTGGGAATAATTGATTCCAGAAGCCTTGTACTCTTTCAGGATCACAACATGATGCCAGTGACAGAACTGGCGCAGAGACTTTTCCATGACTTTGACCTCGTGGTGCTTGAAGGATTCAAGCAGGTTGCGGGAGTTCCCAGAATCGAGGTGGTTGGCAAAAGTTCGCCCGAAGGGCCTCTTTACAGAAAAAACAAAGGAATAGAGGCAGTTGTGTCAGATGAAAAAATAACTGACCTGCTTCCGGGGCAGGTGTGGTTTCAGACAGGGCAGACAAATGACATTGCGTTATTTATTGAAAAAACATATATTGAGCCCTCAATACATTCTGATCTCCGTCTTTATGTAAACGGCAAACCCGTTGACGCCACCCGTTTTGTCACCTCTGCCCTTACAGGCACAATCACAGGGTTTCTCACTTCACTCAGGGGGACAGAAGGGGCCGAACAGGTAGATATATCATTCCGGTTGTCCAGGCCGGACAACAGAGAAAAAAGGCAGTAAAATGACTGAAAACATACAGGTTATCAGGAAAACAAATCCATTTGTAATCATACTTGCCTCCATGGGGGCAATGACCCTGGTCACATTGCTTCTTCTGGCGGCCGGTATATTCTTTGCCCTGCGTTCAGGCATATCAACAGTGACCCCGGAGATAACCGGAGAGCGCGTAGGCGTGCTGGA
>CAYXYO010000193.1:0-2705 GCA_964469365.1 uncultured Desulfobacterales bacterium
CCTACTGCCGCTGCCTCGATCCTGTTTCAGAAACAGGCTGAACTTGCAAACCGTGCCATGGAGCTCAAAAACAGGCTGGAAAGGGCTGGTGACAATCTTGTTGCCGGGCACAAACACAGGCTGGAAAGAACTTTCCTTAAACTCCACAGCCCTGACAGAAAAATTGTCCGGCTCAGACTTGTGAATGATGACCTGGCCCGCAGACTTGCCGCCTGCATGAACAACAGGACCGGACACCTGAAGACAAAGGTCGCCGCCTGCCTTTCGTCCATCACCGCACACCACCCTCTGACCGCCATTAACCATCTGCGCCTCGGTTTCAATGACGCTGAAGCAAGGATGACAGGAGCAACGAAGCTCTTTATTGAAAAACGATCCCGCCATTTTGCAATCGTCGCGGAACGGCTGAATGCGGCAAGCCCGCTTACGCATCTGGCACAGGGCTACAGTCTGGTAATACGCGAAGCCGACAGGACAGTGGTGCGGTCAGCAAGGGATGTAAGAAAGAACGATCTCATTAAAATCACAACCGGTAACGGCGCAATCAGGGCCAGGGTTACAGAAACAGGGATAACCTGACGGAAAATCACGCCATGCATATACTTCGACTCCATTTTGTGACATTCTCACTCCTGCTGACGCTCACGCTAATGCCTCGTCCGCCTGTCCATGCAGGTTCAGATACCGTAATCACAGCGTCAAATCAGATAGGCACTGGTGAACTGACAATGATAACAATCAGTTTGCCAGGCATGAACCATCCTCCATACGTCCGATTCGCAGGCAGAAAATTCACCTGTTTCACCACAGACAGAAAAGGGGTTTACAAAGCCATGATAGCCGCCCCGCTCAGCATGAAACCAGGCCCCGCCCAGGTAGCCGTATTGTCTGAAAAAACAAGCAAACCGGTAGCCGTTGCTTCCATCCTTGTAAAGAGGAAAAAATATCCTGAAGAACACCTTAAGGTCTCAAAAAAAATGGTGAATTTCAAACCTGACACGCTGAAAAGGGTTCTTGCTGACCAGAAGGCTGTAAAAAAGGCATGTTCAGGCGAAACGCCTGAACGATACTGGAGCGCACCCTTCATCTGGCCTGTAAATTCCAGGATCCTCAGCCCCTTTGGATTGAGACGATTCTTTAATGAACAGCCAAGAAGTCCACATTCCGGCACTGACATGAGGGCAAGAGAAGGCACTCCCATAAAGGCCTCCAACAGAGGCAGGATTGTCCTGGCCAGAAACTGCTATCTGAGCGGCAACACCCTTGTGATAGACCACGGCGCAGGCCTGTTTACCCTTTATGCCCATCTTTCAAAGATGCTGGTCCATGAAGGAGAGATGGTAAAACGTGGAGCTGTCATCGGCCTTGCAGGCGCCACAGGCAGGGCAACAGGACCGCACCTGCACTGGGGAGCAAGCCTTGGAGGAAGCAGGGTCGACCCGGAAAGCCTGATGAAGGTGGCAGGCACTTCAACAGCCCCGGGACAACCCTGACCAACCTTTCAGGTGCCAGTCCTGATGAAACAAAGGTCAACTATTCTTGCAGTCCTCTGTTATTCCGCTTTTTGCGTGACATTCTTCCCTTTGACATCCCTTGCGACAAGGAGTGACAATGCCGTTCAGGTAGTGGCAACAGAAAAATCCCGGAGCGCTCAGAACCCTGCCTTTGCGCCTGACGGAGACACCATTATCTACACCCTGTTCCATGGAGGCTACAACAAGGGACCGGCTGGTATTTATGCCTGCCCTCTGAAAGGCGGAAACGGCCTCGCCCTGATTGACGAATCGGGACACGATTCTGTAAACCTCCCGGGGGCAAGCTGGAATCAGGCCGCAAACCGTATAGTCTTTGCCTCGGACCGCGTTAACAGGGACGAGATATGGACAATGGCTCATGACGGTTCTGATCGCAGGCAGATAACCTCCAGGCAGGGCGGATGCTGTACAGAGCCTGCCTTTTCGCCTGATGGACGCTGGATTGTCTTTGAGATGGACGACACGGGGAGTGACGAAACGCGGCAGGGAAGCATCTGCAAGATACAGGTTGACGGAACAGGGTTCACAAAACTGACAGACGGCCCAGACAAGGGTACGGATGACAGGCAACCCAACTGGTCTCCTTCAGGTGATGCCATACTTTTTCAGCGGCGTATCCCCGGCTCTGACAACTGGGATATCTACACCATGAACCCGGACGGAACAGGATTGAAGCAGATAACAGGCACAGATGCCAGCGATACGGACGCCAGCTTTTCGCCTGACGGCAGGTGGATTGTCTACTCCTCGGATTACGGCGGTCTTGCGACGCCAAACATCTTTATAGTGCCTGCAACAGGTGGCATGCCTGAAAGGATAACGGTAAGCGACACAGATGAGGACGGGGCCCCGTCCTGGTCCCCTGACGGCAGGTGGATACTGTTTGAATCCCATCCTGTGGAAGATATGGAAACGCCATCGTCAATATGGCGCAAGGCAGTATCAGTCAACAGGCCTGGCATTACGGCAAACGGCAAGAAGGAAACCGCAATAGCTCAAAACGAAAATCTGATACTGAAATTAGATCTTGAGACAACAACACCCGGCGCCAAAGGCGACTGGTGGCTGATACATGTTACACCGCAGGGGAGCATCGAACACCTTGTTCTGAACGAAATGATGTTCAAACCAGGCATTATCCCAAGCTTTCAGGGTGACATCATATATCTT
>CAYXYO010000194.1:0-5676 GCA_964469365.1 uncultured Desulfobacterales bacterium
ATGAGATAAGAAACCCGCTGAACAGTGTATCCATGGGGCTTCAGACCATGCGAATGCAGGCGACATGTCCGGAGTCGACACACGCTCTGGTTGACGCCATGCTCAGGGAAGTGAAAAGGGCAAACGAGATCGTAAGTCAGATGTTGCGCTTTTCATCCCCTGCGAAGCCTGAAATGCAGCAGGTCTCCATGAAACAGCTCGTAAAGGAACAGCTTCTCCTGCTCGAAAACCGTTTCAGGGAACAGCAAATTACTGTTTCCTGCAAGATGGACGACCTGGAAACAGTTGCGGACAGCTCCATGTTGACCCAGGTGATTTCAAACATATTCAACAACGTGCTGAACGCCCAGCCTCATGGAGGCTTCGTGGATATTTCCCTTGAGAAAAAGGACAAATTCCTTGTTCTCAAAATATCAAACGGCGGCAACATGCCTGACACGGACAATCCTGACGAGCTTTTCAAGCCGTATTTTACAACAGGCACCCGCGGCACCGGACTTGGGCTTGCCATATGCAGAAAAATAGTAAAATTACATGAAGGAACCATCAGAATTGTTGTTGATGATAATATTTTCATCACGGAAATCAGGCTCCCCCTGAAAGGTTAAAACATGAACATACTTGTTGTTGATGATGAAGAGATACAGCGCACTCTCCTGAAAAATTTTCTGACAGAACAGGGATACAACGTATTTGAAGCGGCTGACGGCAAAAGCGCCATTGCAGAGCTCAGGGCCAGCCACATACACCTCGCGCTCCTTGACCACAGGATGCCTGACATGAACGGTGACAAAGTGCTTGAGGAGATGAAACAGATCAATCCGGCGCTCCGCGCAATAATGATAACAGCCTACAGCACTGTGGATACTGCGGTCAGGGTTATGAAACTCGGAGCTGATGACTTCATGGAAAAACCCGTGGACCTTGAGCTGCTGCTTGAGAAACTGCAACAGACAGAGACAGCCATATCCGTTGATGAGGATTTCGAGATTGTTGACAGGTTGCAGGAAGATGGCGGACTGCCGGTTCAGATAATAGGTTCGTCAAAAGGCATGAAGGAGGCTGTGTCCATTGCGAGGCGCATAGGGCCTGCTCCCTGGGCAGCGCTGGTAACAGGAGAGACAGGCACCGGCAAGGAGTTGATTGCCAGGCTGATACATGAACTCAGCGACCGTAAAAAAGGGCCGTTTGTTGAGGTAAACTGCGCGGCCATACCTGAAAACCTCTTTGAAAGTGAACTCTTCGGCCATGTAAAAGGGGCATTTACAGGGGCTTCTTCACAGAGAAAGGGGAGGTTTGAGCAGGCCAGGGGCGGCACCCTCTTTCTGGATGAGGTGGGAGAGCTGCCAGAGGTGCTGCAGCCAAAACTGCTCCGGGCACTTCAGGAAAAACGCATTACACCCGTAGGCTCTGATATGGAGAAGGATATAGATGTCAGGGTGGTGGCAGCCACAAACAGAGACCTGAAACAGATGGCAAGGGAAGGAAAATTCAGGGAAGACCTCTATTACCGGCTGAATGTCTTTGAGATCCAAATTCCGCCGCTGAGAGAACGCAAGGAAGACCTGCCGGAACTGATAGATTTTTTCATGGAACGTTACGCCCTTCAAAAAACCGTTTTTTCTCAGCCCGCCCTTGACATGATGATGAAATATCAATATCCGGGAAATGTCAGGGAACTTGAGCATATAATTCAGCGGACAGCCACCCTGGCGCGTTCCGGCATCATAAAACCGGCAGACCTTCCGCCGGAAATACGGGAGGGGGTCAGCGCCGCAGGTCAACGGAAAAACGGGCTTGAAGGACGCATCATGGAAGTTGAAACAGAAGAGATAAAAAGGGCCCTTGAAGAAAACGGATGGGTGCAGACCAGGGCGGCGGAATCCCTTGGCATAAGTGAACGGGTGCTCAGATACAAAATGAAAAAATACGGGATAAGGAAAGGGTAATCGGCGTCAATCGGGAAAACCCCTGACAGCCTGCTTGACATGAATGAGAAGTCAATTAAATTAGTCTGGTCAAACGCAGGTCAACTGGTCTGCAAAAATGTTTTTTCAATTTTACATCCGGCCATGGAAGCATCAACATGATGTTTCCATGTTGCGAGTCAGGCTTTGGCAAGCTTCCTCGTACAGTTTCCACGCCGGTAAACCAGATTTCAAGAGGAGGATTTCAAATGAAACCCAGGTCAGTTCTATCCATCTTTGTTGCCACACTGTTCAGTTGCGTAATGTTCGCGGCAGGACCGCTCCTTGCGTCAGACACAATCAAAATAGGTTCCATCCTTGCGGTTACGGGCCCGGCCTCCTTTCTCGGCGACCCTGAGCTCAAGACCCTTCAGATATACATAGAAGACATCAACAAGAAAGGCGGGGTCCTCGGCAAAAAACTTGAACTTGTACATTACGATACAAAGGCAAAGGCAAAGGATGCCAAGAACTTTGTAAACCGTCTTATAAAAAAGGACAGGGTTGATGTAATTGTCGGCGGAACCACTTCAGGCAACACCATAGCTGTCATGGACATGGTTGACCGGGCCGGGGTCCCCTTCATCTCACTGGCAGGTTCTGTGAAAATCATCGAGCCGGTAAAAAAATACATCTTCAAAACTCCTCACACAGATAAAATGGCTGTTTGCAAGATATATGAAGACCTCAATAAAAGGGGAATCAAAAAGGTAGCCATCATTACCGGCAACGGCGGATTCGACAAATCGGGACGGGCCCAGCTCCTTGCCCTTGCCGACAAATACGGCATGAAAATCGTTGCGGATGAGCAGTATGGCAACTCAGATACTGACATGACCACCCAGCTTACAAAGATAAGGGCAACAGACGCTGAAGCCATTATAAACTTCGGTTTTGGAAAGGCCCCTGCGATTGTAACAAAGAATGTAAGGCAGATGGGCATCAAGCTGCCCCTGTACCAGTCGCACGGCGTGGCATCCAAAAAATTTATCCAGCTCGCCGGTCCTGCGGCAGAAGGCGTAAGGCTGCCCGCGGCAGGGCTTATCGTAGCCGACCTCCTGCCCGATTCAGACCCCCAGAAGGCAGTCCTTCTCGCCTACAAAAAGGAATACGAGACAAAGACCGGAAGCGCTGTTTCCACCTTTGGCGGACACGCGTATGACGGACTTATGATAGCAGTACAGGCCATGGAAAGGGCCGGTTCAACAGACAAGGCAAAGGTAAGGGACGAGATTGAAAAAACACACGGTTTCGTAGGCACTGGCGGCATATTCAACATGAGCCCGACAGATCACCTTGGTCTCGGACTGGACTCTTTCAGGATGGTTGAAGTAAGTAATGGCGCCTGGAAACTGGTTAAGTAGAACCGGAGATCCGGGCTGGCCGTGCTGAACACAAAAGGCTTGGCCATCACCACGGCCCTGGGGGGCAACAGGCGTTGTCCCCTTGCAGACGACATCATAAAACAGACACCCTCCTTCATCCCGCCGATGAGACGGAGGGTGTTTTTTTATCCGGGACAGAGGGTTGCGGCAATAAGGCGACAAGGCGACAATGTTTGATCAGATAGTCCAGTTTCTCATAAGCGGTATCACAGTGGGGTCAATCTACGCCTTGGTGGGCCTAGGTTTTTCCATCATCTACAACGCCTCGGACGTGGTCAACTTCGCCCAGGGAGAATTTGTAATGGCAGGCGCCATGAGCGCCGTCTTTCTCCTGGGGGCCGGCATCCCATATCCTCTGGCCGCTCTTCTCGCGGTCATGTGCGCCATATCCATTGGAATCATCCTGGAAAAATTCGCCATTGAACCGGCCAGAAACGCCTCTGTTGTCACAACCATAATAATTACCATCGGGGCATCCATCTTTATACGCGGCGTGGCCCTCATAATATGGGGCAAGGAGATATACCCTCTTCCGGCATTTACATCGGACACACCCATTGCCCTGGGAAACGCCACCATACTGCCGCAAAACCTCTGGGTTATGGCAGGCACCGCTGCCGCCGTCTTTGCGGTAAAATATTTTTTTGACAGGACCATTACAGGCAAGGCCATATATGCCTGTTCATGCAACAAAAGGGCTGCGAGCCTTGTGGGTATCAATGTGAAACGGATGCTTCTTTTCGCCTATGGTCTTTCAGCGGCGCTGGGCGCGGCAGCAGGCATACTTGTCACTCCCATCACCTTTACCTCCTATGATTCCGGGGTAATGCTGGGGCTCAAGGGATTCTGCGCAGCGATTCTTGGCGGCATGGGCAGTTCCATGGGAGCTGTGGCCGGCGGGCTTCTCCTTGGCATACTGGAATCTGTGGGGGCGGGAATCATCTCGTCAGGCTACAAGGACGCCATAGCCTTTCTTGTTATTCTTGTGGTGCTTGTCTATATGCCCCAGGGGCTTATGGGCACAAGGGAAACAGAGAGGGTGTGATGCAAAGGCTTTACGGCTTTTTCATTTTTGCCGCGGCAACAGTCATGCTGCCGGTTTTCTTCCCTGACAATTACTATGTAACCGTTGTGGGAGTAACCACATGCTTTAACATAATTCTTGCCATAAGCCTTAACCTGCTGATGGGATACGCCGGACAGATATCCCTTGGTCATGCCGCATTCTTCGGCATTGGAGCCTATGCCTCAGCCATTCTCACCACCCGATACGGCATAAATCCCTGGTTTGCCATGCTTGCAGGGGCAATGGCCACGGCAACACTGGCCTGGTCGGTGTCACGTCCCATACTGAAGCTCAAGGGCCACTATCTTGCCATGGCTACCCTTGGACTGGGAATTATAATCCACATTGTCTTTGTCCAGGCGGACACCTTTACAGGCGGGCCTGACGGCATGTCCGGAATACCAGAGCTGACCATTGCCGGTTTTGCCATAAATTCAGACCTTAAATGGTATGCTGTTACAGCGTGCTGCATGCTCTTCACCGTCTGGATATCACTGAACATAATCTCGTCAAGACCTGGCAGGGCCCTGGCTGCCATACACGGCAGTGAAGTGGCTGCGGAAATGGCCGGCATTGATACAGCCTCGGTCAAAACGGGCATCTTTGTGTTTTCAACAGTCATAGCATCTGTTGCCGGAAGCCTGTTTGCTCACCAGCAGGCATTTGTCAGCCCTGAATCATTCAGTTTTTTCTATTCCATAGAACTGGTGACAATGGTTGTGCTTGGCGGACTGGCCTCAACATTCGGCGCTGTAATGGGGGCTGTCATACTCAGCCTTCTTCCTGAGTTTCTTGTTGTATTTGAGGATTTTGAAGTCATGATATACGGGGCTGTTCTTATGACAATAATGATATTCCTCCCTGAAGGGCTGTTTGTGGCCATGACAAAACAGCTACAGGCCATAAAGAGAGGAAAATAGCATGTCTCTCATCTCTGTGTCAGGGCTCAGCAAGGTATTCGGGGGTGTTCAGGCCATCTCCGACGTGAATTTTTCCATAACCGGTCGGGAGATATTTTCTGTTATCGGCCCCAACGGAGCGGGCAAGACCACCCTTTTCAACCTGCTTACCGGCATATACAGGCCCTCGGCAGGCTCCATATACCTTGGAGAGAGAAAACTCAACGGACTTGAACCATTCCGGATAGCGCAGGCAGGCATAACAAGGACATTTCAGAATCTCCAGGTATTTATGAACATGACTGTGCTGGAAAACGTCATGGTCGGCTGCCATATGAGGTCAGGGGCGTCTCTGGCAG
>CAYXYO010000195.1:0-3052 GCA_964469365.1 uncultured Desulfobacterales bacterium
TAGGATGCTGTAAATCCTCCTGGCATGTGTTGAACAATTACAATCCCGGGCATGTCAGGCGGCAAGGCCATTAATACATCCCTGAGCGCTTCTGTTCCTCCCGTGCTTGAACCTATTGCGATTACTTTGTTTTTTGGCAGGTTCATTCCGGCGGGAAGCGCAGCCTCTGTGTTCACAGTGTTGATGTTTGATCTGTTTTTCAGGTGGTTGATATCCACTTTTGCGGCAGCGCGTATTTTTTGGGCCAGTACCCTGCCGAAGATGACAGGAGATGTCTGGTCGTCCGGTTTCTCCATTATGTCAAATGCCCCGGCTGCCATGGCGTCCATGGCGAGTCTTGAATCCTTGCCTGCAAATGAACTCAGCATGATTACAGGAATCGGATAATGTTTCATTATCTTTTTCAGAAAACTCAGCCCGTCCATGCGTGGCATGTTGAAATCAAGGGTAAGGACGTGCGGTTTCAGACGTACGATCATGTCCCTTGCGCTGTATGGATCAGGGGCGTGTCCCACCACTTCTATCCCGGGTTCCCGTGATAACAGTATCTGCAATGCCTTCACTGTGACCAGTGAATCTTCCACTATGAATACTTTTACAGGCTTCATAACTGTTTTTTTCTGTTAATTGTTTTTCTGGTAGATGGCTGTGCCTGCATGGCGTAAATGATGTCGTATGCCTGAAAGGTTCTCGGAATGACCAATAAACAGGAAGCCTCCGGGTCTAAGGTGCTTGTAAAATTTATTCACCAGCCTTTCCTGTGTAGGCTTGTCAAAATAGATCATGACGTTTCTGCAGAAAATGACGTCAAAGGGTTTGTTCCACATGAACTCATCCATCAGGTTGACCCGGCTGAAGGATACTACCTGCCTGATATGATCCTTTACCTTTACATATCCCGCGTATTTTCCATATCCCTTCTGGAAAAACAGTTTGAGAAGTGTCTGATCCAGACCGGACACCCTGGATGATTCGTATATGCCGCGTTTTGCCCTGGCAAGCATATTGGTGCATATGTCAGTGGCAAAAATTTCCTGCCTCCAGCCGTTATTAAGTATGCCGGATTTTTCCAGCGTTATCGCAATGGAATATGGCTCCTCCCCGCTTGAGCAGCCAGCGCTCCATATCCTTATCGCCCGGTCGAGATCCCTGCGTCTGAGCTCCACGATTTCAGGCAGACCTTTTTCAGCGAGAAAATCAAGATGCGCTTTCTCCCTGAAAAAACTTGTCAGGTTGGTTGACAGCGCATCTATGAACTCTATTAGAGACTGTTGAGTTGTGTCAGCCAGCACCATTGCATAATATTCCGCAAAGGTTTTTAGCCCCTTGCTTCTTAAAAATTTGCCAAGTCTTGCCTTGACAAGGTCTTTTTTGGCAGGCGTAAGATGTATCCCGGCAGTTCTTTTAACCAGATCGCTGAGCTTCTGAAACTCCCTGTCTGAAATTACTATATTGTCAGGGCCTTTAAAAGTCGGCAAAATGCCCCTCTTTTTCGTTGTCATCCAGTGGGATCAGGGATGCGGGATCAGGCCCTGCAAGGCCACTGTCATGGTCGTTGTCAGCAAACAGCAGGTCGTCATCCAGGGATTTGGAATCCCATGTGTTGTCGTCGATTCCTATGAAATCTTCAAAATCGTTACCAGGCGTGTCATCTCCTGCCGATGGAAAGGCCGCGCCAATTGTTTTATCTGTAGTCGGTTTACGTTTCCTTTTGGAGGTGTTTTCTTTTTTCTTGTTTTGTTTCCTTTTGGCTGTAAAAGGTTTTTCAAGAGATTTTGTTTTTTCATAAGTTGGGCCGTCTGTTTTGTCTGATCCTGATATCTCCATGAGGGTTTTTGCCATATCATGCAGTCCTTCAGTCTCCCGGCTCAGGGCATCGGCAGTATCGGCAGTCTGTCTTGCCATGGCGGAATTTGTCTGCACTACCTGGTCGATCTGCTGTACCGCAAGGTTGAGTTGGTCGATGCCGGTACTCTGTTCACGGCTTGCCGATGCGATATCATTAATGACCCGACTGATTTTTTCAGAGCCGTCAACTACCTGGGCGAATTCAGAAGCGGTGCGTTCCATAACCTCTGAACCTTCGCTGATACGTCTTACAGTATCTTCAATAAGACTGGATGTGTTTTTTGCCGCTTCAGCAGAACGTTGCGCCAGGTTTCTTACTTCCTCTGCCACAACCGCAAAACCGGCCCCTGCCTCCCCGGCCCTTGCGGCCTCAACTGCCGCATTCAGTGCCAGCAGGTTTGTCTGAAAGGCGATTTCATCAATAGTTTGGATGATTTTGCCGGTTTCTTCTCCTGAACTGGATATGTCATTCATTGCCTTTACCATGTCCTTGAGCGACATGCCCGTACGGTCCAGAATTTCTCCTGTGTTTTCCATGAGTTGATTGGCCTGCATGGTGTTGTCAGCGTTTCTCTTGGTCATGGAAGCTATCTCTTCAAGTGAAGATGATATGTCTTCTATGGCTGCTGCCTGGGATTCGGTGCCGCTGGCAAGGCGTTGAGATGAACTTGCTGCTGTGGTCGTGTCCTTGGACATGGACTTTGCCTTACGTGTAAGGTTACTTCCCGTAACGGTTATGGTTTTCCATACATATCGTTGTATGAAAAAGAGCCATCCGAGAGAAAGAATGGTTAAGATGCTGAGAATGCCTCCGGTCATAACCAGTTTTGCGGAATTTTTATTGATTATTTCAATTCGTTGACTGGTGTCATCGTGTATGGTATTGAAAAGTTCAAGGATTTTAGCCTTATATGTGCGCCATTTAGGGGTCTCTCTTATGTTGAGAGTGGTTACCGCATCTTTTTGCCTGCTGTTTTTTACGAGATTGATAATTTCCTGTCTTACTGCCAGATCCTCCGACCAGTACTGTTTGATTGACCTTGCCGTTGAAGCATAAGCTGTAAGATCCCGTTCTTCAGCCATAGCTATAAAGTGATCGCAGGAATTCCTGAATGCCTTTACCGATTTGTTGTAATTTACATAAGCCTTAGGGTTTTCGGGGTCCAGAATGATGTTTCGCAGGGCCTGTCCCTGTTGCAGCCCC
>CAYXYO010000196.1:0-23097 GCA_964469365.1 uncultured Desulfobacterales bacterium
CTGATGAAGACATTCTGGTGCGCGTTCACAGCGAATGCTTTACAGGAGACGTTCTCGGTTCTCTACGGTGTGACTGCGGCCCCCAGCTTGTCACGGCAATGCAGCAGATAGAGAAGGCAGGCCGTGGCGTATTGCTTTACATGCGCCAGGAAGGCAGGGGAATCGGGCTCATCAACAAACTGAAGGCTTACTGCCTGCAAGACCAGGGCAAGGACACGGTGGAAGCCAACAAGGCCCTTGGTTTCAAGGCCGACCTGCGTGATTATGGGGTTGGTGCCCAGATTTTGCGTGATCTTGGGGTGAAGAACATGAGACTCATGACCAACAACCCCAAAAAGATAGTGGGTCTGGAAGGTTATGGACTGAAGGTGGTGGAGCGGGTTCCCATAGAGATAGCGCCACATGATGAAAACCTGAACTATCTCAAATGCAAACAGGACAAGATGGGTCATCTGCTGCATATCAACTGAATATGTTTTGCAATGGCCTTAATCTGTGTGGCAGGACAAGGTGAAAACAGAAAAAAGGAAGGTGTTTGATGGCAGCCAGAACGTATGAAGGCAACCTGCAGGGTCAGGGCCTGAAAATAGGTATTGTAATAGCGCGGTTCAACGAATTTATTTCCACGAGGTTGCTGGGCGGCGCCGAGGACGCCCTTGTGCGTCACGGCGTTGCGGCTGAGGATATTGAAACCGCCTGGGTTCCGGGCGCGTTTGAAATTCCTGTTGTCGCCCGGAAGATGGCTGCATCGTCGCGGTACGATGCGGTGATATGCCTTGGCTGTATTATCCGGGGGGCAACGCCGCATTTTGACTATGTGGCCGGTGAGTCAGCCAAGGGCATCGCAAAGATATCCATGGATACGGGTTGTCCTGTAATGTATGGAATACTTACCACTGAAACCATTGAGCAGGCAGTGGAAAGGGCTGGCACAAAGGCTGGAAACAAGGGGTGGGATGTCGCCACCGGGGCCATTGAAATGGCCAATCTGCTCAAACAGCTTTAGTCCATCCGGCAAGTGTCAGAAAGAAGAAAGGGGAGAAGGCTCGCCCTCCAGTTGCTGTTTGGAATGGAGTGGATGAAGGGCAGGGATTTGAACAGGGCCATGGAGGACTCCTTCATTCTTTTCGCTGAAGAAAACATTGAACCTGGTGAAAATGTCATTGCCTTTGCCAGGGAACGGATAGAAGGCGTGGAGAGACATAGAGGGGAGATAGATGATATTATAAGAAAATACGCCAGGAACTGGCGCCTTGAACGCATGAGCGCCATTGACCGTAACATATTGAGAATAGCCGTGTTTGAGATTCGTTTCTGTCCGTCAGTGCCAGGCAAGGTAGCCATAAACGAGGCCATCGAAATCGCCAAGGAGTTTGGCGGCGAGGAGGCCCCGTCCTTTATTAACGGCATCCTCGACAGGATTTTTAACATGGAAGAATCGGCATCCCCGTAGAGATGCCATGTTTGCCAGTTATGAAATACAATTTCAAAGAGATAGAAAAGAAATACCAGGATTACTGGGAAAAGAACAAAACCTTTGCTGTGGATGAAGAGGGCGGCAAGCCTTCATATTATGTGCTTGAGATGTTTCCGTATCCTTCAGGCAGGATACATATGGGACATGTCAGAAACTACAGTATCGGCGATGTCATTGCGCGGTACAAACGCATGACAGGTCACAATGTGCTGCATCCCATGGGGTGGGACGCCTTTGGCATGCCCGCGGAGAACGCGGCCATAAAACACGGCACCCATCCTGCCAGATGGACATGGGAAAACATAGATTACATGCGCCGTCAGCTCAAACAGCTTGGCCTCTCCTATGACTGGGACAGGGAGATAGCAACGTGCAGCAGCGATTATTACCGCTGGGAGCAGCAGATTTTCCTGGAGATGTATGAGCGGGGACTGGTTTACAAGAAGAAGACCAGGGTTAACTGGTGCGAAACCTGCCAGACAGTCCTTGCCAATGAACAGGTGGAAGATGGCCGGTGCTGGCGTTGCGACCAGGAGGTTGAAGAGCGCAAGTTAGACGGATGGTTTTTCAGAATCACGGATTATGCCGAGGAACTGCTGGCCGGCTGCGATGAACTGAAGGGCTGGCCTGAACAGGTCCTCACCATGCAGAGGAACTGGATAGGAAAAAGTGTAGGGACTGAAGTCATTTTCAGGATTGAAGGGTCACGGGAAGAGCTGAAGGTCTTTACAACCCGTCCTGACACCCTGTTCGGCGTGACATTTATCAGCCTTTCTCCGGCGCATCCCATGGCCCTCTCCCTTGCCAGGGGAACAGGTCAGGAAGAGGCTGTGGCTGCCTTTATTGAAAAAAACAGTAAAAGCGGCGTGTCTGAAAAGTTCATGGACAGGGAGAAGGAGGGGGTCTTTACCGGCAGCTACGCCACCCATCCCCTTACAGGCGAAAGTGTTCCGGTTTACCTGGCCAATTTTGTGCTTATGGAGTATGGCACAGGAGCAGTCATGGCCGTGCCTGCCCATGACCAGCGTGATTTTGAGTTTGCCGCAAAGTATGGGCTGCCTGTAAAGCCTGTAATATTCCCTGAAGGCAAGGTTATTACAGCGGAAGAGATGACAGAGGCATGGGAAGGGCCGGGCATTCTGGGAGGCTCAGGCAACTTTGACGGCCTGGAAAACAGCGAGGCCAAGAGGGCCATTACAGCTGAACTTGAATGGCTTGGCCTTGGTGTGGCAAAGACTACCTACAGACTGCGTGACTGGGGCATCTCAAGACAGCGGTACTGGGGCGCGCCCATCCCCATGGTGAACTGCGGAAAATGCGGCACCGTGCCGGTTAAAAAGGAAGAACTGCCTGTTCTCCTGCCTGAGGATGTTGCGATAGACGCGTCCGGTCGTTCTCCTCTGCACACCCTGAAGAGTTTTTATGAAACCACCTGCCCGAAGTGCGGGGGGGCAGCGCGCAGGGAGACGGATACCATGGATACCTTTGTGGAGTCGTCGTGGTATTTTGCGCGGTACGCGTGTCCTGACGAGACAGGAAGGCCCCTGGACCGCCACAGGGTTGACAGGTGGATGCCTGTGGATCAGTACATCGGCGGCATAGAACATGCCATTTTACACCTGCTCTATTCACGGTTTTTCACCAGGGTGCTGAATGACCTTGGATATATTTCCGTAAGGGAGCCGTTTGAGAATCTTTTGACCCAGGGCATGGTGCTGCTTGATGGCGCCAAGATGTCAAAGTCCAAGGGCAATGTGGTCGATCCTGACGAGATGATACAGCGGTTTGGAGCGGATACGGTCAGGCTGTTTATACTCTTTGCGGCGCCTCCTGAAAAGCAGCTTGCGTGGAGCGACCGGGGTATTGAAGGGGCCCACAGGTTCCTGCAGCGCATCTGGAAACTGACTGTTGAGAATCTGGATGCCTTGAAGGGTGCGGCTACTGACCCGGATGTTCTGGCAAGTGCCGCCGGACGCAGCCGGGAACTGAAGCAGCTTCGTCAGAAGACACATTCCACCATTATCAAGGTGACGGATGACATTGAAAAACGTTTTCATTTCAATACGGCCATCAGCGCGGTCATGGAGCTTGTCAATTCAGCAAGCGCTGTGATTAACAGTGAGGATGTAATCGCTGTTGAGGGTGGGTGGTCAGTGTTGCGGGAAAGCATTGAGACGGCCCTTGTTCTCCTTGCCCCCATTGTCCCCCACTTTGGAGAGGAGCTCTGGTCAATGCTTGGAAACAGAGGGTTTCTGGGGGAGGTCCAGTGGCCTGTAGCGGACAGACAGGCGGCGGCCCTGGATGAAATCAGGATAGTGGTTCAGGTAAACGGAAAGGTCAGGGCCAATATAACTGTTGACGCCGGAGCTGACGAGACCGAAGTGCGGGAAGCCGCCTTTGCGGAAGACAATGTGAAAAGGCACACGGATGGCAAAAATATCCGGAAATTTATTTACATACCGGGAAAACTGGTCAACATAGTGGCAAACTGAAAATGGTATCCCGTTTTTTTATTATATTGCTCTTTTTCCCGCTTGCCCTCTCATCGTGCGGTTATCATCGGGCTGAAACCGCGGCCAATCTCCCTGACTGGATGGAAAACATCTATGTTGAGCCTTTTACTAACAATTCCAACGAATATCTGCTTGGGCCCTGGCTTACAGGCGAGTTGAGAGAGGAGTTTCTCAGGGACAGCCACTTTACCCTTTCCTCACGGGAGGAGGCGGACGTGATACTCCACGGTAACATAGAGTCTGTTTACACCACAGGACTTTCCTTTCTGAGCTATGACCAGGCTGTGGAGAGGAAGATCACAGTGGTATGTTCAGTGGCGATTACAGATGCAAAGACAGGGAAAACCGTGTGGGAAACCGCTGACATAAGGAAGGAAGAGGGATTTTACGTGGGCAGGGAGGTCATGGTGACCGAAGGCCTGAAAAACGAAGCCCTTAAAAAAATCAGCCTGAACCTGGCGGAAATAATTCACCACAGGGTGGCCGGAGTTTTTTAAGGGCCTTTTATCTGCCGCGGTAATGGCAGCGGGGCAGTTGGCGTCTTCAAGACGCCGCTTATGTCTAAGCGGAAGCTGTCTTCATAAATTTGTTTACCCTGGCTGCAAGCCTGGATATCTTTCGTGACGCAGTACGGCGATGCATGACGCCAGTGCTTTTGCCTATCTTGTCAATATATTTCTGGGCGGCAATAAATCTGATCTTCACTTCATCCACTGATTTGCTGGCGATTGCCGCGTCAAGGTCCTTTATGAGGTTCTTGATCCTTGTTTTTCTTGCCTTGTTCTGCTGGTATCTTTTTCTGTTCTGGCGTACCCTTTTGAGGGCTGATTTGTGATTGGCCAAAATTTCCTCCTGTAACAGTCTGTTTCTGGATTTTGCTATATAATCAATTTGATATATTACCCCTGAAGTCAGGGAGCATTATTTTGTTATAAATTATGTTGTCTGTCAAGGCCCATTACCTGTGAAAACAGCAACGGCTCTTTATACTGTTTCCCGCTGGTTATGTCAACAGGAAACATCTGTTCCGAAATTCATAATGGCTGAAATTTCACTATTGACACAGGTGCTTCAAGTAAGTATTTTTACGTACTGTCAAAACCAGCCATATTCCCGCGGAGGGATGGCCGAGTGGTTTAAGGCGCTGGTCTTGAAAACCAGTGAGGTGTAACAGCCCCGTGGGTTCGAATCCTACTCCCTCCGCCATTTCTTCAGGAGAGGTGACCGAGCCGGCTGAAGGTGCTCGCCTGCTAAGCGAGTGTACGCCCAAAAGTGTACCGTGGGTTCGAATCCCACCCTCTCCGCCATCTTTTTCTTCCCGCGCCTTTTCAGGACAGTGACTTGCCAGGCCCTGTTTTCAGCCCCTGATCTCCCTTGCCGCCTTTACGAGTGAATCCACATCGATGCCAGCGACCTTCCTGAGGTTGGCCTGGGTTCCCTGTTCAATAAACTTGTCAGGAAGCCCCAGGCGTTTTGTCCTTATTCCTGACAGACCCGCGTCGGCTATTACCTCAAGCACGCCTGACCCGAATCCCCCTGCCAGGGCGTTTTCTTCAATGGTGATAACGTGACCGGTCCTTGCGGCAAGTTCACATATCATCCCGGTGTCAAGTGGCTTGGCAAAACGTCCGTTCATTACCGCGGCGTCAATACCTTCCTCTGCCAGGATTTCCGCTGCCTTGAGCGCCACAGGCACCATGTTTCCAATGGCTATGATGGCCATGTCCCTGCCGTCACGTTCCAGGACCCCCCTGCCAATGGGTATTTCCGTCAGTTCCAGGTCAAGACTTGCCCCTTCGCCCCTGCCCCTGGGATACCTTACGGCAACAGGACCGTCATGGCATATGCCTGTATATATCATGTGCTGCAACTCGTTTTCATCCTTGGGGGCCATGATAACCATGTTTGGGGCGGTGCGGAGAAAAGAGAGGTCAAACACGCCGTGGTGGGTCGGGCCGTCGTCACCCACAAGGCCGCCCCTGTCAACGGAAAACATGACAGGCCTTCTGGTGAGGCATACATCATGTATGATCTGATCATAGGCCCGTTGAAGAAAGGTTGAGTATATGGCGACAACAGGCTTTATCCCTTCCAGTGAAAGCCCCGCGGCAAATGTGACCGCATGCTGTTCGGCAATTCCAACATCAAAAAAACGTTCAGGAAATCTTTCCTGAAAATCCTTGAGCCCGGTGCCTGAAGGCATGGCTGCGGTTATGGCGCACAGTTTTTTGTTCTCCCTGGCTATCCTCGTAATGGTCTGGCTGAATATCTCTGTGTATGAAGGAATGGCAGGCCCCTTTGGTTTTACCGGCCGGCCTGTCTCCCTGTCAAAGGGACCGAGACCGTGAAACAGGTCAGGACGGTCTTCAGCCGGTTTGTATCCCTTGCCCTTCCGGGTAAGGACATGGACAAGAACAGGACCTTTTATGTTCCTTGTGTTTTTAAGGGTCTCTATCAATGCGTCTGTTTTATGGCCGGGAATGGGGCCGATGTACTCAAACTGCAGGGCTTCAAAGAGCATGCCCGGCGTAAAGAAGCTTTTGAGGGAGTCCTCACTCCTTTTGAGAACCGACCACACATCCTTTCCGAATTCAGTGCGTTTCAGAAAGGCTTCCATGTCCTGTTTCATGCGCGTGGCAAATTTGCTTGTGAGCTTTCTGCTGAGAAATGATGAGAGTGCCCCCACATTTGGAGATATGGACATCTCGTTGTCATTAAGTATGACTACGAGGTCCTTTTTGAGGCTGCCAGCGTTGTTAAGGGCCTCAAAGGCAAGCCCGGCGGTCATTGAGCCGTCACCGATTACTGCCACAACCTTCCTGCGCTCATCTTCATGTTTCATTGATATGGCGGTTGCCATGCCCAGGGCCGCGGAGATGGATGTGCTGCTGTGGCCCGTGTCCAGGGCGTCGTGCGGGCTTTCGGCTATTTTGGGAAAACCGCTTATCCCGTCCTGCTGTCTGAGTGTGTGAAACTGTTCCCTGCGCCCTGTAAGCAGCTTGTGGGCATAGGCCTGATGTCCCACATCCCATATTATCCTGTCAGACGGAGAGTTAAATACATAATGGAGGGCAATGGAAAGCTCCACCACTCCAAGGCTCGGGGCGAGATGCCCGCCATATTTTGAAACAGTATCTATTATGCATTCCCGTATTTCTTCAGCCAGCTGGTTTAACTGGTTGAGGTCAAAGTCTTTTATATCTTCGGGTGACCTTATGTCGTCAAGAAGGCAGGACATGTCGGTTTCCTTTTATCTCTTTCTGGTTACAACGTAGTTTGCGATTGCCCTAAGCGGATCGGCCTCCGGCCCAAAGGATGAGATGGCTTCCAGTGATTCATCAAGGAGGTCTGAAGCCATCTTCCTGGTCTTTTCCAGCCCATACAGGGCGGGATAGGTGGCCTTTCTGTTTTTTTCATCAGAGCCAACCGGTTTTCCGGTCAGCTCCTCGTCCCCTTCTATGTCAAGGAGGTCGTCAACCACCTGGAATGCCAGCCCAAGAGACTTGCCGTACTTTCCCAGGCTGCTGACAGCATGGTCGTCGGCACCCGCAAGATACCCCCCCATTTCAACAGACACCCTGAGAAGGGCCCCTGTCTTTCTGGCGTGTATAAATCTGAGGGTATCGGCGTCAACGGTTTTGCCTTCCATGAGTATGTCGGCAGTCTGCCCCCCCACCATTCCGAATATCCCGGAGGCGTCCGCGAGCATCCGTATGGCCCTGTTGAGCCTTGCCGCGTCCAGGGCATTGTTCATCCTTTCAGAGGCCATGAGGGCAAAGGCAAGTGTCAGCAGACCATCTCCGGCAAGTATTGCCATTGCCTCGCCATATATTACATGGCAGGTCTTGCGCCCGCGTCTCAGGTCATCATCGTCCATGGCAGGCAGGTCGTCATGTATCAGTGAGTATGTGTGAATGCATTCCAGGGCGCATGCCGCCGGAAGGAGCGGCTCAACAGCCCCGCCGACCGCCTCGGCCCCTGCAAGGAGCAGGATGGGACGCACCCTCTTGCCTCCGGCCATGACACTGTAGCGCATGGCCTCCATAACCTTGCCTGAAAGAGTGGATTCCCCAGGCAGAAGTTCGTCAAGGGCGGAGTTGACAAGCTCCCTCTTTGATTCAAGGTACTGTTTAAGGTTGAATTCTGTCATTTTTGTACGCTGGAAAAGGTTATCTCATTGCCGTCACGCAGGTGGCAAACCGCAGCCGGTTCGCGCATTCTGCATGAAGCCGTAATTATCAAGACCTGACAGATTAACTTTTATTCATCAGGGTTGTCAATATAAATTTGTTCCTGTGTCAGCATGGCCCGCCTTGTCATTGCTCATCTGCCGTCTCTTATGTTAAGGGACAGGGACAATTATTCTTTGACTCATGGAAGGACAGCAAGTATATAAGGATAA
Organism: uncultured Desulfobacterales bacterium; assembly: GCA_964469365.1. Lineage (GTDB taxonomy): Bacteria > Desulfobacterota > Dissulfuribacteria > Dissulfuribacterales > QOAL01 > CAYXYO01. The sequence continues at coordinate 8,393 of CAYXYO010000196.1, forward strand.
GGTTGTTTTGTAACTGCTGAGGGCGGCAGCCTTCAGGAAAATGGAGACATGCGGGAGCATGAAAATGTGAACGGGAATCGGTTTTATCTCATGCTCTCCTGCCCGCGGCGGTGTCTGGTTTTTAAGGCAAGCTGTCCGGGCCGGGCGTACCGTCATGTTAAAAAACATTAACAGGGTTAAGATTAAATCAGGGAGCAGCTCTTTCAGGATATCAATATGGGCAAAGAACGAATACTCATTGCCAACAGAGGTGAGATAGCCCTCCGCATAATTTATGCCTGTCGTGACCTTGGCATGGATTATGTGGTTGTTTATACCGGGCAGGACAGGGAATCCATGCATGTGAGGACAGCCATGGCCGATGAAAGCGGCATGGCTTACCGGATTGCCAGTTACAAGGATCCCAATGAGCTCTTTGCCGTGGCGGATCATTCCGGGGCTACTGCGATCCATCCCGGATACGGTTTTTTTTCTGAAAATTTCCGTTTTGCAAGAAGGGCGGCCATGAGAAAACGGCCCCTTACCTTCATAGGCCCCAGTTGGGAGGTCATCAGGGACCTTGGCAGCAAGATAAATACAAAACGTATTGCCAGGGAACTTGAAATCCCGGTTATACCGGGCTCGGACAGCCCGATATACAATGAGATTGAGGCGGAAGCCCTTGCCCGTTCCCTGTTTATGAGACAGAAGGAACAGGGCATACTCACCCCGTCCATACTGGTAAAGGCATCTGCCGGGGGAGGCGGCATGGGGATTGAGGAGGTTAAGAGCCTTGACGCCTTCAGGCGGGTTTACCGGCGTATCCAGAACTACGCCAAGAGGATGTTCGGTGATGAAGGGGTGCTCATAGAGCAGTGCCTTACAGGATACAACCACCTTGAGGTGCAGCTTTTGTGCAGCAGGCATGGAGAGTTCCTCCATTTCGGTTCAAGGAACTGCACCATACAGTCAACCGGAAGGCAGAAACGGATAGAGGCCGCCCCCGGTTATGACCCCGCGATGTTTTCCTATCCCTTTGATGCCGCAGACGTGCTTGAAAAGATAGTGAACTATTCTGTCAGGCTTGCCGGGCATGTCGGTTATGACAATGTGGGCACATGGGAGTGGGTTGTCACAAGGGACGGGAGCCCCTTTCTCCTGGAGGTCAACACGCGGATTCAGGTCGAAAACGAGATATCTGCCAGGGTCGCCACCATCAGGGGGCAATCCAAGGCACCCAACCTTATAAGGGAGCAGATACGTTCAGCCCTTGGGGAGAAGCTGGGGTTTACCCAGGATGATATTGTGTTTGCAGGCACAAGCATTGAACTCAGGATAGTCGCGGAGGATGTCCGGCGCGGCTTCAGTCCGTGGTGCGGAACCATTACCAGATTCCGTTTTCCCGAAGAGCCCTGGCTTCGTCTCTATACCCACGTCCCAACAGACAGGGAGTATGAGATTCCCACTGAGTATGACCCTAATCTTGCCCTTGCCATAATCTGGGGCAGGGATACGGAAGAGGCAAAGGAGCGCGCCCGCTCCATGATTGAGAATACGGAAATAGAGGGCGTCGATTCCAGGGGAAAGGGGATCATAACCAATCTCGATTACCTGAAAAGACGGCTTGATGACGTGCTGAAATTTGACGAGGCTATGTAATTTGCCGGAAGAATCGCGGGCCTTGAGGCCCCTTAACATAAAAGACTGCAGAAATTCATGGATCAGAAATCGATTATAGACAGCGGCACGGCCCTTGCCGGGCTTGCCGACCGCATCTCATACCTTATTGATGTAAAGGGTAACGGCGAATGGGGACAGCTCAACGAGATGGCTGAAGAGGTGGCCAGACTCAGGCAGTCCATATTTGACCTGAACTGGGGGGAACTGTTCAGGCGGATTGACGCCATTGAGGAAAAGCTCGTTTTCCTTGAGGAGCGGACAGCCAAGGCCCTGACCCCTGCCGAAACGGTGAACATAGTGCGCAGCGTCCAGCGTTTTACCATGCTGGACATACTGGAAAATGTCTATGACACATACTCTGAACTTGGCGGCGACAACGATTTCAATATCGACCCTGCCGTTGTGGTGGCCAGGGCTACAATAAGAAGGCAGGTGAAGAACAGGCATTACCGTCATCAGGTCATGGTGATAGGCCATGAAAAGGGCCGGGGAGAAGAGTTCAGGAACGGAGGATGCGCGAGGCCATGGGGGAATGAAAAGTCGCTCCGCTACATGCGTGTTGCCGAAACAGAGGGGATACCCATACATTTCCTGATTTTCACCCCTGGTTCATACCCCATAGAGGACTTTCCGGTGGCGGCCCAGCAGATAGCCCGCAACATATACACCATGGCAAAGCTCAGGGTGCCCATGATATCCTTTATCTCCGAGGGAGGTTCAGGCGGCGCCGAGGCCGTGGGACTTTCTGACATGCGCCTCATGGCTGAACGTGGCTACTATTCGGTTATTTCTCCAGAGGGTGGGGCTGCCATTGAAGGCAGGATACGGGAAGGAGAGAAGGTGCCCAGGGAGCTTGTGAACAGATGCGCCCTCAATCTGCGTCTTACCGCAGAGGACAACCTGAGACTCGGCACCATTGACCGTATCGTAAAAGAGCCTCCTCTGGGAGCGAGACGGGATGATTACAGTTTTTTCAGGCGGTTGCGTTATGAACTTATAAGGGCCACTGATGAGATTATCCTCAGGACAAAGACGTTCCGTCCCTTCAGGGCGTCTGCCCTGAGACAGCACGCAAAGGAAAATGTAACTCCGCCTGAAAAGTTCAATTTTTTTGTGGGATGGGAGCTTACAAGGAAGGAGGAAGAGAAGCTCCTTCGCCTGCGATCACGCAAATACAGGCGCATGGGCAGAAAGTTCATTGATCTCAGGGGTGATCCCCTGGGGCTTGACAGGATAGGCAACGCCATCTCCAGGTTTTACTATGAAACACGTTACGGTCTGCTCAAATCCCATTCCCGTAATGTGCAGAAGGTGATTGAGGAAGTCTCCTGTGAAAGCTCGATTTTTTTCCGCAAGGTTACAGAGCCGGTAAGGGTCGCCTATGACATTGTGTTTCCCAAACCGGAAGATGAGGAAACGGTCGCGGAACCCATTGATGACCCTTCAGGCAGCATATTCATAAGGGAATGGGAGACCTACAACAGTCCCCTTGCGAACAGGGATTGCACGGTCTCATGTCCCAATGCCGAAACCCATGGCTGCCTTGACCTCTGGGTACCTGACCTTTATGGGGAGTTCGCCGGGGTATGTCCTACATGCGGACATCACTTTCCCCTGGAATACCAGTGGTATCTCAAACGGCTTTTTGACCGGGGTTCGGTCAGGGAATTCAATGAACATATAGCGTCAGGCAATCCACTCAACTTTGAGGGCTTTGACGCAAAACTGCAAAAGGCTGTAAAGAATACAGGCCGTCACAGCGGGATTATAACCTTTGACGCCTCTGTAATGGGCATCAAGGTTGTGGTCGCCATGCTGTACAGCAATTTCAGGAGCGGTACGGTCGGTTGCGCCGAGGGTGAAAAGTTTGTCAGGGCGTGCGACAGGGCGGCCATGACCCGCAGGCCCTTTCTTGCCTATATACATACGACCGGAGGCATAAGAATCCAGGAAGGCGCCCTGGGCGTGGTTCAGATGCCGAGATGCACCATGGCCGTCAGGGAATATATTGACAGAGGCGGGCTCTATATTGTTGTCTATGACAACAATTCATACGCCGGGCCTGTGGCGAGTTTCCTCGGTTGCTCCCCCTATCAGTACGGTATCAGGTCTTCACGCATAGGGTTCGCGGGTCCCAGGGTCATCAGGGAAACAACCGGCCAGGATGTGCCTCCGAACTATCACAAGGCCCGCAACGCCCTGAGCCGGGGGCATATCCAGGGCATATGGGACAGGCGGGAGTTCAGGAAGAATCTCCATGACGCCCTTGTCACCATGGGAGGCCACCAGCTCTATTACAAATAACGCCGGCTGTAACCACGCCGGAGCACAAGGTTCAATCAGACTTCAACAGGGGAGGATGCCATGCAGGAACTCAGGGATTATCAGAATGATGAAGGTTTTCTTTTTGAAATAATCAATGCCGTGACATCCGGGATATTCGTCACTGACATGGATCACAACATCCTTATCATTAACCGGGCCGCTGCCGAGATGGTGGGCATGACCCCTGGAGAGTGTTTTGACAGGAAGTGCTACGAGATATTTGAAACTGAAATATGCGGAACCGACCAGTGTACATGCCAGGTGGCAATAAAGGGAGATACTGTCAACAACGGTTCCACCACAATGCGTATCCACGGCAATGAGATACCCATTGAATATGCCAGCCGTCCCCTGAAAAACCATGAAGGCAGGATAATAGGCTGTGTTGAACATTTTACCGACATATCCGACAGGATTGCCAGGGAGGCGCTGATCGTCAGGCAGCAGCAGGAGCTTCTGCAGCAGAAGACTGAAAATATCAGGACATTACAGAACGAAATCCTTGAGCTTTCCACCCCGGTTATAGAGTTGTGGGACGGTGTCCTCGCCCTGCCTCTTATAGGCACCCTTGACAGCAACAGGGCGAGGAACGCCATGGAGAAACTCCTTGAAACAATAGAGAAGACCAGGTCGCCCTTTGTGATTATAGATATAACCGGCGTTCCCACTGTTGACACAGAGGTGGCAAACCATCTCCTTCATACTGTTGACGCGGTGCGTCTGATGGGGTCCGAAACGATTCTGAGCGGCATCTCCACCCACATAGCCCTGACCATGGCCCACCTGGGCATTGACATGGGTTCCATTTCAGTGACCAGCAGGATGTCCGACGCCCTGCACATGGCCATAGCCAGGTTGCAGCAGCGTAAAAAACATTCGGAGCTGATTGAAACCATGATTAAAAATGATGTCTGAAATCAGGTTGTTTTTTCATGAAACCCTTTGCCATACTGAAGGTGAACAGTTTTCTTCTTGTGTCCATACAGGAGGAGATCGACGACAGCAGCCTTGACAGGCTTCTTGAAGAGCTTGCAGACCGTATCAGCGCCCTTCGTGTCCGCGGAGTCATTCTTGACCTGCATCAGGTGGACGTAATGGACTCCTTCATGGCTGACAGCATACGCAAGGTGGCCCTGATGTTGCGCGCCCTTGAGGCCCGGGCCATTGTTTCCGGTCTCCGTGGTTCTGCTGTAATGACCCTTGTCGCCTTTGATATAGACATGCATGACGTGGAGTTTTCCCTTGATATTGAAGATGCCATTATCAAACTCCATGGTTGGCTTGAGGGGACGGCCAGGCGGTCCATAACAGGCATCTCTCCGGCATGATGCCCTGTCCGTATCCCGTTCATGGATATCCTGGGTTTTTCATGCCTGACGACCTTCTTGCATATCCAGTCCCCGGGGACAATGCCTCAATACCGGTGTCCAGATGGCCCACAAAAAACGTATAAAGCTGCATCTGCTTACCCTTGCCGCAGTTGAACGGCATGACATCCCCATTGTGCGGCAGAAGGCAAAGGAACTTGCCTCAATATGTCGTTTCAGCAGGTCTGATTCGGCCCTTGCCGCCGTAACCGCGTCGGAGCTTGCAAGGTTTCTTGCCGAGACAGGTTCAGGAGGTACGGTTTCCTTTGCGCTGGTATCCGGAAGCGGGGCGACAGGCGAAGTCCAGTCAGGTATTGAAATAGAGGTCAGGAGCTCAGGCCCCCTTGGGAAAGATATTGACCATTTCACCCGGGCAAGGCCATGGCCTGCCATTGAGAATGTAATGGACAGGGCTGTCATCGAAGGTGGAGGGATAAATACCCCGCTTCACGCAATAGTCGCGAAATTTGGCAGCGAACTCCCCTGGGATGTAATGATAAAGGAAGTGGATAGTATCAAGGACCGTCTGTTTGCCAATACAAGGGAATCCTATCTGTTGAATCTCAGGGCCAAACATGAAGAGCTGCTTCTTCTGCTTGATGAGCTTTCGGAAAAGAACAGGGAGCTTGACCAGGCCAACAACGAGCTTTTGCGGCTTTCCCGTGACCTGGAGGTTATGGCACATGAAAGAACTGTGACAGAGCTTGCTCTCAGGGTGGCTGACAATATAAGAAATCCCGCCACGGTGATAGGCGGGCTAGCCCATGGCGCGCTTCAGAAGCTCCCTGAAGATTTTCCACAGAGAAAAAAGCTTGAGGCCATATTTGCCGAGGCCCGCAAGCTGGAAAAGATAGTACGAGATTTTGATGAGCTTGCGAGAAACACCGGCAGGATGTTTGTCAGGAAGGACCTGCGGGAGACTGTAAATGAAATTATTGATGGCTGCCTTACCCTGTTTGAGAGGAAATCCGTTGATCTCAAAAGGGAAATATCAGATCAGCCTGTCATGGCCATTGTGGAAACCAATACATTGAAGGTTGCCCTGAGACATGTCCTGAAAAACGCCCTGGATGCCTCTCCAGAGCATGGGACTGTCACTGTAAGCGCGGGCGTATGGGAAGGGGAGCCGAGGATCGTTGTGAGTGACCAGGGGCCTGGCTTCAGTCAGGAGGTGCTTGAACAGTTGTTCAAAAACACTGTTTCCACCAAACAGGCAGGAACAGGCATGGGCCTGATTACAGTCAAGCAGATCATGGACGAACATCAGGGGGATATCAGGATAGTCAACAACCCCGGAGGAGGGGCATCTGTCTCCCTGGTGTTCCCGCCTCACTGGAAGCAGTTACCCCGGAGCGGGGGATGACCATGATTCCCATCCCGATTGTTCTGTAGCGCCCTGGCGCATTCTATTCCAGGGAAACAACCTGCATGTCAACAGGTACAAGGTGGGCGAAACCGCGTGTCTCCGTACTGCTTTTTTCACGTTTGAGACCGTGTTCTTCAGACCGGTTGAAGGCCACGACAACGAAATTGTTTCTTATGCCCGTGGGAATGAATTCATACAGCCGGTCACGCCGGGAAGAGGGAACTGTCTGAACCGTTCTGCTTGCGACAGCCGGTCCCTTGATATCCGTTGTTTTTTTCGCCCTCTCCATTTCAGACATGTTTACCGCTGTCCAGACCAGAAAAAAGACAAGAAGCATGGACATGAGGTCGCTCATGCTTATGAGCCATCCAGGCTCCCCGCCCTCTTCTTCAAAGGAAAATCTTTCCCTGTCAAATCTCCCTGGTTCAATGTTTTGTTTTTCACCGGAATGTTCCGTAAAAATCTTCTGTTTCATGGTTCGCGCTCCTTTGCTGGTCAGCCTGCGGCCACTGCCGCCTCATCATTGCCCTTTTCAGCCTGACTGCCTTTTGCCGCCGTTTCTTCCTTTATCTGGCAGTAGAGGTCATAACAGTTCAGCTTTTCAGCTATGCGCATTGGGTGTTCAGCCTGATGTATGTCCAGCAGGGCCTCGGCCACAACCGCCCTTTCATCGCTTTCCTTCCTTGCCATGGCCTCGACCTTTGAAGTCATTGGAATGAAAAACAGGTTTGCCATGAGTATGCCGTAAAGGGTGGAACTCAGGGCAAGGCCAAGGGAGCCGCTGAGGCTGTCCGGGCTGTGCAGATCATGCATGACCTGCATAAGGCTTATGACAGTGCCTGCCATGCCAAGGGCAGGAGCCAGGCGCGTCAGGGTCTTCAATATCTGGAGCTGGGTTTTTCTCTCATTGGCCAGGAGCTTGTCTTCCCTTTCAAGGGCATTCAGCAACGCCCACTTGTCATATCCCTCGGCTACAAGGCTGGCGCCGAATTTAAGGAACCTGTTATCAAGCCTGTCTGCCGCCCGGCTCAGCGCAAAAGGGCCGTGCAGACGGTAGATCCTGGCTATCCTTATGAGTTCTCCAAGCAGTTCAGAGGGGTCAGCCGACATATTGTTGTTGGCCATGGCATCCCTTACAGCCTGAAAGGTCTCCCTTATTTTTTCCCTGGGAAACCCCAGCCTGATTGAAAGGGCCATGCCTCCAAAGACAATTACAAGGGACTGTATGTTGAATAACTGGTTGAGTTCAATGCCGTTAAAAAGCGACAGGATGGCAAATCCTGTCATTACAGCAAACAGAATGAAAAATTTTATAAGCATCTTCCCCTCCTGTGAAAAGATAGCGTGCAATATTACTGCTTTTACCAGAACGTGAGTCAAATCTTCGTTTGCGTCATTCTGGAATGAGCAATGGCCGTGCCACAGGACGCAAAATGGGCATGCAGCTCTTGTTTTTTGAAATTAACGATATGAAAACAGCATGTTGCCATGTCGTCCCTGTTTGTCATTCTGCCGTGTCCTGTGTTGTTAACGTGGCAGGAAGGGGCGCGTTAGGTAGAATATTCCCATTACGGCTTTGTTTGTCGCGAGGTTTGCATGCCTGAAAAATATATGGATTTTGGCAAGGCGTTATACTAAAGTCGGTAATGAATAAACGGGGAATTAATACATACAGATTTTGAAAGGAGAAACAGATGTTCAGGAAAACATGCGCCGGTCTGCTTGTACTCTTTTTTATGGCTACGTTAAGTGTGACCAATGCCGCGGAACAGACCAAACAGGATGAACTGGTCCACAGTTCAATGCAAACCCTTAAAAATTTTCTGGCCGACCCTGACATGGGATGGGTAAGAAAACATCTCCGCGAGGCAAGGGCTGTGCTGATAATACCAAGGAAGCTTTCAGGAGCTTTTATCTTTGGCGCTGACGGGGGATCTGGGGTGATGCTGGCAAGGGATTCCAGACTGGGTTGGAGCTATCCTGCCTTTTATACAATGGGTTCATTCTCATTCGGTTTGCAGGCAGGCGGTAAAACCTCTGAAGTGATTCTGCTGGTTATGACTGACAAGGGAGTTGACTCGCTGCTGTCAACCGACGTGAAACTCGGAGCGGATCTCAGCGTTGCGGCAGGCCCTGTGGGCGCCGGAGCCGAGGCAAAGACTGCCGATGTGCTTGCCTTTGCAAGGTCCAAGGGGGCCTATGGCGGCATCTCTGTAAGTGGAGCTGTTATCAAACCTCGTCCTGACTGGAACCGGATATATTATGGCAAACCTGTAAGGTCTATTGATATACTTGTCAAAAGAAGTGTCTCAAAGGCCTCGGCAGACGCCCTGGTGCATAGCCTCGATACAGTGTCAGGTCATAAATAGATTGCGCTTTATTGCCGGGGTCTGCCGGCAATATATGGCTGGAATATGTGCGTGGAGCCTTTGGGTACAAGGGCCTGTGTTTTTTCTGTCATTTATAGTCAACATCGGGTGGTGAAAAGTGATCCTGAAGAAGCTGGCTGTTATGACAGAACGGACAGCGGGAATTACCTCCCCGGGTAAAAATTACTGCTGCGGTCTCATCTGGATAATCACTGAAGTTTGCCGGTTTGCTGGTATTTGCCATTATCTGTGTTAATATTCAACAGTTGTCCAAGAGATAATGGAAAAGGAGAACGATATGCAGACACAACATCCAACCACACACATGGCAGGGGACACCAGGACAATGATACTGGAAAGTTGCAGGCTGAGTATCATAAAAGGGGTGGTTTTTTCCCTTCTGACCTGTGGCCTTTATAATATTTACTGGCAATATTTACAGATAAACACAGTCAACACGCTTCTGGGCAGACAGGAGTTTTCCTTTGCAAGGTGGTTTGTTTTTTCTCTTCTCACCTGCGGCCTTTATCATATATACTGGGAATACATATTCGGCCAGGGTATTGACGAGGTCCAGGCAATGCACAATACGCCGGTAAGGGCGGACAACCTTCCCTTGCTTTCTGTAATCCTTTCCCTGGTCGGGCTCTCATTGATCGCTGATGCAATTCAGCAGAGGGAAATCAACAATACCATTGATACGGTGCTGGCAGGCTGATATAAATGTCTTTCTCCATACGATCCGGTCTTTCCGGTTCTGGAGCACTTTGCAGGGATAGTGGTTATGCCATGAAATGGTATGACCTGCGTATGGTTCCGGCATTTATATGGCTGGCTGCGGCGCTTGCCCTTAACACAGGTGCCATGACAGGCAGGGAGCTGACAGCCGTCCCGGCTCCCCCATGCCCCTTTCATGCCATTACAGGACTCCAGTGTCCCGGATGCGGTATGGGGCGGGCGTTGATTGCCCTTGCGGATATGGACCTGCGGGCGGCCCTCAGGCTTAATCCCTTCAGTATTGTTTTGCTTTTGATGGTTTTGATGCAGGTTTTTCCCTTCAGGGAAAAGGTGGACAGATGGCTTGTTCACTACAGATGTTATGAATTTCTTGCAGCGGTTCTCATGCTTTGGTGGTTTATGACGCGCGTCCTGTAATACACGCAACAGAAAAGGAGAGGCTGGGCGTCTGCCAGGCCTCTCCTTTTACCAGGGATGGTGTTGCTGGGATGAAACTTAGAACATCTGCTGGTACTGGATTCTGAACCTTATATCATCCTGGCTTGATGCGTCAGGACTCAGTGCCCCGGTAAAATTCAGGGCTGCCGCCTCAGACCTCTTGATTTCGTCAAATTCTCTTCTGAACCAGCCTATTTCTGTTGAGATATACTGTTTGAATCCTGCCAAATACCAGTTTATGCCTATGCGGTATTGCTGCATGTTGTCTTCAATGGCATAGCCGTTGTCCAGTCTGACAAGTCCCAGACCGCTTGAAAGACTGTTGTACAGGTTGTTGTCATGCAGCCTTTCGAGATATGCCAGCTTTGCCGTGATTTCCCACTTTCTCGGCACCAGAAAATAACCCAGATTCAAACGTCCGCCCACGCGGTCCCATGTCTCTTCAAGGGGTTTGTCCGGGGCCTGTACAAATTCTTCCCAGCCGCCTTCAAGGTCTGCCGAGAATCCCATGAACCTGAACAGGAATGCCGTGTTGAAACCATAGTTGAAGGTGTCGTGGGTGGCTGATGTCTTGATTCCGTAATGGCCGCTTGCATTGTAGGGGTTGTAATAGTTTTTCATCTTGTCCTGGTCCACAAAACTCGCGAAGACAATTGATGCCAGGGGTTTGGTGTTGTAGCCGTAATCGCCCTGCTGGAAATAGTTCTTGAGGCCGTTGGGTCCCAGTGGCCCCTTGGGATCAGAGCCTGGCAGAAAGTTGATGCCAACCCTTGCGCTGTAGAGCATGTTGCTGTCAAGGTTGGTTTTCCCCTGGGTATCCCTGCCGTCATATATGCCGAACCAGTAAGCAAGAAACTGTTTCTGACCGAAAAGGTCCAGTTTTCCTTCGAGGTTAATGCCCTGTGAACGGTAGAGCAACATACCGCCTGTGGGAAAACCGCTTACCTTGTCCAGGTGTCCCCCTACCCTGAGACGCGCGTTGTCGCCGGGGATGTCATAGGTGCGGTTGCCAAAGATATCCTTGTCTGTCTCGGAGTCTCCTGTAAATATGGTACGGTCAGCGCCGTTCTGCCTGAATCCGCTCTGCCAGTACTCCATGCTGTATGGAATCTTCATGCGTCCGAACTGTATCTGTGCAAACTTGTAGTGCTGCCATTTTACGAACACATCATGCATGTTGACCCCGCTCTTGGGTTCGAGCTGGAGGTGCATGAAATAGTACCAGTCCTTGTTCGGGCCGTTGCCGTCAAAGAAGAGCCTGATACGCCTTGCTATGAGAGAGCTGTAGTTTTCCGCGTTGGATGGTACGTCGTTGTCAGTATCTACAAATGTGTAGCGGAACTGAATGCCGGACCTTATGCGGAGCCTGTAAAACTCTTCATCCGAAGGATTTCCCCATTCAAGTATGAACCTGTCCTTCCAGTATGCCTTGAACTTGCCTGATTCAGCCTTTTTCTGTTTCTCTTCTATTTCGTTAATCCTTGTGGCCAGCGCCTCGGTATCCGCAGAGGCAGCAGTCGCCTTGGCCTGATTTGCCTCAAGCTGCCTGATGCGCTCCATCATTACCTTTACCTGGGCCTTCAGATCCTGAATTTCCTGGTTCGCCGGGGTTCCTCCGGCAAACAGGACGCTGTTTGCGCCCAGCAGGCCCCACAACAGTAAACACATCAAAATCCTGGGTAATTTCATTCCGGTTCCTCCCATGATGTTTTTATATTATCCTGGATAATCAGGATAATATGTTTAAGGTTAATATATAATAACTGCCATCTTGCTTTTTGAAGGAATTGCCTGGCGTTTACGGCGCACCTTTTCTCAATACTGCAAATTACAAACCGTCACCCATACTGTGCCCGCCAATGCCTTTGTGATGGCTTAACTGTTTGTTTTATTGATTAATGTCAGTGGATTTGACTATGAATCGTTTGGCTGTCAGGCAACCTCCTTGCATGCAACATAAATGTTGCGCGCAACATTTTGTGTCATCCGCCTGCCGGTCCGTATTAGTTTCGCACACTATTTTTGTTGAATCAAGTATAATTTCAGTTATGGTGTAATCTTCTGACCATGCGGGAAAAATTTTGCAAAACAGCTCCAAAATGCCTTTATTTTCTGGTATTGTTTAAACAGTATAAACTTTATGCCTGGGAGCAACAGGAAAACAGATAGAGGTTAGCAGGGGGTTATGAGAGATACACTTGCCATGATACTTGCCGGCGGGGTCGGCAGCAGGCTCAACATACTGGTGGGACACAGGGCCAAACCTGCAGTGCCCTTTGGCGGCATATACCGGATTATTGACTTTGCCCTGTCGAATGTTATGAATTCTGGTATAACCCATGCTGCGGTGCTTACCCAGTACAAACCGCTCTCCCTTATGAAGCATATCGGAAATGGAGCGGCGTGGGATTTCGCGGGCAGAACCAGGGAGGTAAAGATCCTTCCTCCGCGCACAGGCCACAAGGATTCAGACTGGTACAGGGGCACTGCCGACGCGGTAAGGCAGAACCTTGATTTTATAGAGTCCCGGCCCAGCAGGGAGCTTCTGGTGCTTTCCGGCGATCATGTCTATTTCATGAATTACCGTGACATGATAAAACATCACAGGAAAAACAGGGCAAAGGTGACCGTGGCAATGATGACCGTGCCATGGGAAGTTACAAGCCAGTTCGGCATAGGCATCATGGACGATTCCGGGCGTATCATCGACTGGGAGGAAAAACCGGAAAAAGCGCGTTCCAATCTTGCCTCCATGGGAATTTACGTGTTTGACACCTCTTATCTGATGAAGTCGCTGATGACCACAAAGGAAGTGGATTTCGGGCATCATATTTTGCCAGCGGCCATGAAAGAGGGCAACCTGCACGGTTATGTCTTCAGGGGATACTGGAAGGATGTCGGAACAGTGCGTTCCTATTGGGACACCCATATGGACATGCTTGGAACAAAGGGCGTCCTTGACACTGAAACATGGGGAGTGGTCACCAACATGGAAGAGGGTGGCACGATTTATGATAGAATGCCGCTCAGGATAATGCCCGGAAGCCTTGTTGAAAATTCAGCCATTTCCATGGGCTGCACAATAAAGGGCAGGGTCAGAAACTCTGTCCTTTCGCCTGGCGTTGTGGTTGAAAAGGGTGCCTCGGTTGAAAATTCTGTTATTATGCATGATGCCTTTATTGGACAAAAGGCCATGCTGGACCACGTTATTGCTGACAAACAGACAGTAATAGGAGAGGGCGCGGAACTTGGCAGGGGAGACAGTGCCTGTGTCAACCGGGAATTTCCCGAACATCTCTATGACGGCCTTACCCTTGTGGGCAAGTGGGCCAATGTGCCTGAAAATGCCAGGATAGGCACAAACTGCATAATAGGTGCGGGAACAGGGAGCGGGAATTATCCTGAAGACCTGCGTATCCCCGATGGAGCAACCTTGAAAATCGAAGAGAACTGACAGGTTAATTATGACAGATACATTCCAGGAACTTATTTCAGCGCTTGATGATTTCTGGCAGGCGCAGGATTGCCTGCTTTTGCAACCCTATGATATGGAAGTCGGGGCAGGCACATTCCACCCTGCCACCTTTTTAAGGTCCCTTGGGCCGAAACCGTGGAGGGTCGCGTATGTGCAGCCGTCCCGCAGACCTGCTGACGGCAGGTATGGCGAAAATCCAAACAGGCTTCAGCACTATTACCAGTATCAGGTTATACTCAAACCTTCTCCCGATGACATCCAGGATATTTACCTTAAAAGTCTCGCACGGTTTGGCCTTGATCTCAAAGAGCACGATGTCCGTTTCGTTGAGGATGACTGGGAGTCTCCAACCCTTGGGGCATGGGGGCTGGGCTGGGAAGTCTGGTTGGACGGCATGGAGATAACCCAGTTTACCTATTTCCAGCAGGTGGGCGGAGTGGATGTCTCCCCTGTCTCGGTTGAGATTACCTATGGCCTTGAGCGTATTGCCATGTACCTTCAGGAGGTTGACAACGTGTATGACCTCCGATGGAACAGGAAAACCAGTTACGGCGAGGTGCATCACAGGGATGAAGTGGAGTTTTCCGGTTACAATTTCGAATCGGCAGGGGTAAGCGGCCTGAAACAGCAGTTTGATTTCCATGAGTCAGAGGCCCTCAAACTACTTGATGAAGAACTTGCCCTGCCTGCCTATGACCAGTGTCTCAAGTGTTCTCATGTTTTCAATCTGCTGGACGCAAGGGGGGCCATAAGCGTTTCGGAACGTACAGCCTATATAGGCAGGGTCAGGAAGATAGCCAGGGGGGTGGCGGAGATTTACAGCAGTTCCCTTGAAACAGATGGAGAGGGGGATTCATAAATGAGTTCTACAAGAAACTTGCTTCTGGAGATCGGCACAGAGGAAATTCCCGCGGGTTTCATTGCCCCGGCCCTGTCTGACATGAAAGAGCTTGCTGAAAGGGGTCTGA